>DOZA01000155.1 GCA_003518245.1 Bacteroidales bacterium
GTCTTCTCATAGATCACCGTGCCGGCAAAGTTCCATGTTATCTCTTCCGAACTCAGATTGCCTAATGATTTCAGTTCAACCTGCCGCTTTTCACCATTTATATGCTCAAGTTGTAATTTCCATCCACCGTTTATTTTCATTCCTTTCCTTCTGAAATCGATAGCCTGGAATTGTTCTCCATCCTGCTTATCTTCAAAGATAATGATAACCGATGTGGCACGGGGTATTTCCAGATCAATAATATTATTATTTTCATTTGCCGGATAAAGAAATCTCTCCCCTGTCTCAGGATTCCATAGCCAGGGATAAAGACTATTATCCTCATAGAATCTGGCTTTCACTGAAATATGTTCTGATAAACTTGTATTGCAGATAAAATACAGACTCTTCTCTCCAAGCCTGTACGCAGACTGACTTAAATACTTATGTGTACTGTCAAATCGGACAAAGGGTTTAATATTCAATTCATCCTGCATTTTACCGTACCATTTTATCACATCTCCTACCGCGGAAGGATATTCAGCGACATTCTCACTGGAATTATCCAGCAGATCATCTACTATTTCATTTACCCTTGCATCCTTAATCTCTTTATCTGTGAAAGATGGAGATTTGAAAGGTTTCTTTCCAATAAACACTATTCTGCCACCTGCTTTGGCAAAAGCTGCAAGGGAAATAGCGGTTTCAACATCCAATGTCTCAATTTCAGGCAAAAGAAGTATATTATATGACCTCTTGTTATAAATCATGTTCTCCTTTTCGAATTTCGCCTGTTTTATAATTCTCTCGCTGACATAATCGCAACCACCTCCATTCTGATGTATAGCTTCCCAAAGATTATTTTGATATTCGGGATACCATTTCTGAGGAAAAGGGTCACGTTGCGGACCAAATTTCAGCCAGAGATCTGTAAGGGGCTGAAGAATTGCAATATTAGCCCGGGGAGATGCATTCTGCAGCAAATAGGATATCCGCGCCTTATAATCTGCCCACTTTCTGAAATAGGGCCACCATGTATTTCTTTCATTGAAGTAGGTCCCGTAACGTATCCATCCGGGGAAGGGTGCCTCAGGAGGTGAATAATTGAATCCATGAAGTATTGAATGGTTAACTCCGGAGATATTACTCTGATCACCGGCAATTTTAATCTTTTCCAGTGTTGCCATAAAAGCCATTGAAGTATTGGTTATCTCTTCGCAGCTTACTATTTTTTTCCCTGCCAATAAAGCTCCTGAAGCAACATACTTATTGCACATTCTTGGTGCTCTTCCCTTTAATCCGGTATCAGGATATTCTCTCCCCACATCTCGAAAAAGCCAGGTTTCGCATTCTGGAATATCTATCTCCATACTTGCCTCAAGCGGGTGCATTCCACGTCCGTAAGCCTGCATTCTTGATTGGACCTTATTCTTATGGCACCATTGATTAAATGTGTCAATGAACCGTTCCTTAAAAAGCTCAATGTGCGTTTTATACAGATCCAGATCTACCCTCTTAAGCAAGTCTCTGACCTCATCAGAAAATTGTGTTCCGTATTCTTCCTCCACAGGATTTCCCATATGCCCTACCTTTTTCAGAACAAACGGAAGGTAAGGCAATAATGAATAAGATCTCCTTTTTTCAAATTCTGCCGGCAGATCATCATTCCAGTTGGCTCCTTCAAGCTCCATACTATCACAAAACATTGCCCTGATATAGTCACCCATATTACCAATTCTACCACTGATAAATCCTGATACCCTGTTCAGATAATCTACTGTGGCTTTTCTGTTGTAATGGTTCAGCACCGGTCCTGCAGCTCCGGGTGCGCCATTTATTACAGCCATAAATCCAGTAAGTTTCACCACAGAATACAACACATAATTACCATTTGGAACATCAATGGATATAATTCCGTTTCTGATCCTACTCATAAGGCCTTTTCCCTCAATAAATTCACTGCATTTTTTTGGTACTAATCGCAGATCCAGCAGATCTTTATATACTGTTTCGTTTTTTGAAGCAATCTCCGGGTTTACCCTGTCCAACAATTCCTTGATCATGAACTGATAATTCTTCCTTCCTTCCAGATCAATAGTATCAATAGTAACCATCTGTGTTTGTTCTTGTTTTTTCAAAAATTCCCCGCCAAAAGGCCAGCCGGAACCAACAATCATATCACAAACTATCCCTCGTTCTTTTGCAGCCTTAAGGGCTGTCTCCAACATATCCAGCCAATCTTCTTCAAAAATGGTTAACGCTCTGTATCCGACCGGATCAGAACCAGCAGGGAAAGCGATCGGGTTTATTTCAACACCACCTATCCCTGCATCATTCATCACATCAAGTTCACGAACTATTTCCTTTTTCGAGAGCCTGTTACCATTCCACCACCAACGAACAAAAACTTTTGATTCAGTCGGCGGATTTTGAAATCCCAGAAAAAAAGCATCTACATTTTCAGCCTTTATGTCAGGATTTACTGATCCCAATACAGTGTCAGCAAATAATACCCCGGATGTAGCCAGGATACTGTTTTTAACAAAATCTCTTCTCTTCATAAATATCTATTCAAGGTATGTAATATCCTGTTACTTTTTACTTTTTACTTTTTACTTATAATTTATCAACTCCGGGTACCAACTTTTAATTAGTGCCTGAAAGAAAACTC
>DOZA01000225.1 GCA_003518245.1 Bacteroidales bacterium
ATACCTGTTACACGGTCCTGATGTAATATTGCCATATACTGGAAAGCCCCGCTATTCTTAAGCATTTCTTCAGTTATAGAAGTGGCCTTTCTCACTATTTCAAGTTTTTCCAGGGTCACCTCCCCTATTATACGTGCTGCCAATGCAGGACCCGGGAATGGTATACGGTTATAAAATTCATCTGTCAGTCCCAATACCTTACCAACTTTTCTTACACCATCTTTTCTGAGCTGTATAAGTGGTTCAATAATACCATATCCGAAAGCCTCCTTCGGATCTATACCTAGCTGTTCAAAAACATTATGCTGACGTTTGATTCCTGCAACAGTCTCATCAATATCTGTAAGTATAGTACCCTGAAGCAGGTATTGTGCTTTACTTTCCCTTACCAGTTTACTGAACACTTCCTTATAAAAAGTCTGTGTTATTGCCTCCCTTTTTTCTTCAGGATCTGTTATACCCCTGAGTGCTGAAAGGAATGCATCTTCAGCATCGATAATCTCGACCTTAACACCCATTTCTTCAAAGAAAGAAGCAACCCTCTGTGGTTCACCTTCACGCATAAGACCGTTCTGTATAAACACTGTCCTGAGCCTGGCTCCCAGGGCACGGTGCCCCAGGAGGGTCACTACAGATGAGTCTACGCCGCCTGAGAGAGCGTTGATAGCCATACCGTTTCCAACCGCCTGGCGTATATTGTTTACTTTTTCAGTTATAAATGATTCAGGATTTAATGATTTTGATTTAATCTCTTTAACCATTGTATATGCTAATATAATTTTCCCTATTGGAGAATAAAAATAATTAAAAAATCCATTTATGGATGGTTGAGATAGATAATAAAGGAAAATACTGATGCTATTTTTAAGGCTGGCATATATAAATTCTAAATACAAATCCTCTACATGTTGTATTCATCACAACAATTGATAAATTTGGCCTCATGAAAATGCATTATTCAATAATTACAGGTGCCGCTAACGGATTGGGAAGAGCTTTTGTCTTTGAACTGGCTAAACGGGGTATGAATACTATCTTGATTGACCTGCCGGGGACAGGATTAGAAAGACTATGTGAAAACATAGAAAAAGATTATGGAATTCACTCTGTTTATTATAATACAGATCTTACAATCAAAGACAATATTATTGAGCTTGCCAATAAAATAAATAGGGAATACGAAGTATTTATGCTGATAAATAATGCCGGTATGGGTGGGGCTATGCATTTTGATGAAGTAGATACAGACTATATATACAGGATGATACAATTAAATGTTATGGCTGCACCTGTTTTGACACATGAACTTATACCCAATCTGAAAAGACAGGATAAAAGTTATATACTTAATATTTCAAGCATGGCTGCCTTCAGCCCTATAGGGTATAAAACGGTATATCCCGCGTCCAAGGTTTTTATCAATTATTTTTCCAGGAGCCTGCGGCAGGAGTTCAGGAGAACAAACTTATCTGTTAGTGTCTTATGCCCCGGGCCTATGAAAACAAATGCAGATGTCACCAAAAGAATAGAAAGCCATACTGCCCTGGCTAAGTTTTGTGTAGTATACCCAAAGAAAGTCGCGAAAAAAGCCATCCGGAGGCTATTAAAAAAACACCCTGTGATAATTATTAGTTTTGCTAATGTTCTGAATTGGTTTCTTATGAAAATAGTGCCTGGGTTTATAATGTTGCCCCTGGTGTCGAGAACAATGAAGAAGGAAGCTGAAGGCTGATGGCTGAGGGCTAAGGGATGAAGGCGGAGGGAGTATCCAGATATAAGGATGGTTTAATATCGAGGACGGGGGTGCCGTTGAGGGCGTCAAGGCCAGTAACTCTCAAGATATTACCATCACATTCAAGGAGAGTGACCCGGGTCAGCCCTATAGAACTTGGGCGGTGCGGTGAGCAACAGGCAAAAACACCCCGGTAATCACCTGAATGGGTTGTAGTACGCAGATCATAGCCTTTAGACCGGTCAAAATACCAAAGTATATTTAGTTCACGATAGTTTTCAATCTTGTATAAACCATTAACATATTCTTCCTTTATCTCTATAGTCGAAACTGTCCGCATTAATGCATCAGTCTGGTGATATTGCAGTTTATTGAATGTATTGCGAACGTAGCCTATTATATTAATATTCAAATCCATTATTTATTTGTTTGTATCACTTATAAAGATAGGCAAATGACTGAAAAAGTTGACAGGGAATATAGAGTTGATTTGGTTTAGAACAAATATTAACATGTTTTAAGAACAGGTCTATAAACAGGTTTGAATATTATCAGGATAAGTTCATATCTTTAATGCAAACTGAAATTCAGGGTAATGAAAAGTATTGTATTGCTATCATTTATTATTATTGTTTCTTTCAACCTTACTGCACAAGAAAAAACCATTATTACAAAATCAACTCGTAATGATGTATCCTTACCTCTAAAAAAAGCAGCAGGTCGAAGTAAAAGAATATCAGACAGCACTAATATTAGAATTATTCCAGCTTCTATTGAACAGACAAGTCCGGGCAGTAGTGCCCCGGCCAAAATTGTTGCCTGTTTTGACGGGTTAGGTTATGGTTTTGAGGGGCCACAGGGAACTGCCAGGTACAGAAATCCATCTGATAATTCACTTGCCGCAGGACGTGATCATATCATGCAGACGGTTAATTCAAAAATGGCCATTTTTACAAAAAAAGGTAATCTATATGATAGTACCGGCCTGGTTCTTTATGGCCCGGTAAACACGAATAATGTCTTCAAAGGTTTTGGTGGGCCATGTGAGGAGATAAATAACGGAGATGCTGTTGTGCGGTATGACCAGCTTGCAGACAGGTGGCTCATAGTTATGCCCATCTTCAGAAAGGTGCCACACAGGAATAATGAGCCTGAACCACCTAAGCATGGAGATCCGGCCCAGGCCAGTCTGGTGGGTAATAAAGGACAGCCCGGCGAAGCAGCACATCTTTTTATCCCTCCTGAATTAAGCCCTGAAGAAATAAAGCTGGCCGACTCTATAAGAAGAGCTGAATGGAAACAGAGGCGCAGAATAGAGGAAGGTTCGTATTGTATGTGCTACGCAATAAGTACCGGTCCCGATCCCTTCGGGTCTTATTACAGGTATGAGTTTGTGAGAACTCTCTTCCCTGATTACCCCAGGCCGGCAGTGTGGCCTGACGGTTACTATATACCTACAAGTACTGGTGATCACGTAATGCAGAAACATGCATGCGTCGTGGAACGTGAAAAGATGCTTTATGGACAACCAGCACAGGAGATATGTTTTGTCATCGACAGTGTTGG
>DOZA01000249.1 GCA_003518245.1 Bacteroidales bacterium
CTTCAAAAATATTATTGTTGCTTCAGGTTCGGCAGGGACACAGGCGGGTTTGGTAGCCGGGCAGGTGATAAGCGGATGGAAGGGTAGTATAACCGGGATGGCAGTTTCAAGAGCCAGATATGAACAGGAACAGAATGTATTTGAAATAACTAAAGACAGTCTTGACCTTCTGGGATATAGCTATGATGAAGATCATGTTGGATATCTGGTTAAGGTAGATGACAACTACCTGGGGGAGGGCTACAGGATGATTACTGCGGAGTGCCAGCAGGCAATCAAGGATTTTGCCAGGTATGAAGGGATATTCCTGGATGAAGTATACACTGGAAAGACAGCTGCTGGACTGATCGATTACGCAGAAAAGGGTTTATTCAAAGAGCAGGACCCCGTTCTTTTTATTCATACCGGCGGCAATGTCCAACTCTTTGAATAACCCTTTGTCCATAGATCCAATAATCCAACTATCCATCAATCCGTTACTGTCAAGGCATATCTTCAGTAACTATCTTACTGGATCATTGCAATACTTTCCTCAATTTCCCGGTTTGTGAGTTCATGGTCTTCCATTTCATCTGAAAAATACTTGTCAAAAGCAGCAAGGTCAAGATGCCCATGACCGGAAAGATTAAATAGTATAGTCTGTGCTTTTCCTTCCTCGTCGCATTTTCGTGCTTCATCAACTGCACCAGTAATAGCATAAGTAGATTCGGGAGCTGGCAGGATTCCTTCACTCCTTGCAAAAATAACCCCATTCTTAAAGCAGTCTTTCTGATACTTTGATTGGGCTTCTATGAGGCCATCCTTCAGCAACTGACTGACCAGTACTCCGGCACCATGATATCTTAAACCCCCGGCATGTATTTTGGCAGGGACGAAGTTATGTCCAAGTGTATACATTGCAAGCAGGGGAGTTAATCCCACTGAATCGCCAAAGTCATACATATAACGTCCCCTTGTAAGCTTTGGGCATGATGCTGGTTCAATGGCTATGGCTCTTGTTTTACGGCCATTAATAAGGTTTTCCCTTATGAAGGGGAATGAAATACCTGCAAAGTTTGATCCGCCCCCAAAGCAGCCTATTATTATATCGGGATAATCCTCTGTCTTTGCCATCTGAAGCAGTGCTTCCTCTCCTATAATTGTCTGGTGAAGCAATACATGGTTAAGAACTGAACCAAGTGAATATTTTATTTGGGGATCCCTGGCTGCTCTTTCAACAGCTTCTGAGATAGCTATACCAAGACTGCCCGGTGAGTCAGGATATTCTGCCAGTATTTTTCTCCCGGCATCAGTAAGATTACTGGGTGAAGGAAACACGGTAGCATCATAAGTGTTCATCATTATTTTACGGTATGGCTTCTGCTCAAGACTTATTTTTACCATAAATACTTCCAGTTCAATACCAAAATACTGACATGCAAAACTTAAAGCCGATCCCCATTGACCAGCACCGGTTTCTGTGGTCATCTTTTTCACACCCTCTTGCTTATTGTAGTAAGCCTGGGCTATAGCCGTATTAGCCTTGTGTGAACCTGCATAACTATATCCTTCATATTTGTAATAAATCTTACATTTAGTCCCAATAGCTTTTTCGAGACCGTATGCCCTGAATAAAGGACTGGGCCTGTAACTCCGGTAAAGATCCAGCACTTCACCCGGGATATCTATATATTGTTCGGTTGAAGCTTCCTGTTCTATCAGTCCCATAGGGAAAAGGGGTGTAAGGTCTTCAGGTTTAATGGGTTCTCTGGTTCCAGGGTGAAGAGGTGGCAGAGGTTTATTAGGCATATCAGCCATAATATTATACCATCTGGTTGGGATCTCACTTTCAGTTAGTAAAATTCTTTTCGCTGTTTTCATGTTTATTTTTATTTAAGGTTTATAATTGTTCAGGCATGGACAAAAAAAAAGCACGCTGTGACCAGCGTGCTTTTTTTCTTTGATATTGATATCTTAACTACATAACAGCAGGGCTCACAGCATTATTAATGATACTGCACCACCACCAGTTATGTAAGTTTGCTTTTTTCATTGAGGCAAATCTAAATATTATTTCTTAAAATACAAGTGCTCATAAAAAATTTAATTTTAAAATTTTGTTTTAGTCATTCAACCGGTCACCATGCCTGCCCACCATTGCTTCATTGAAGGAGGGGACCCGGCACCCATGACCCGGTTTTTATTTTCCAATCTGGTAATCTATCACTTCTGCTTCCTGTATCCTCCTTGTCAGAATATAACCATATTTCCTTGATTTCCTTTCCCTGTACTGGCCCCATGCCACCGTGGTCCATTCTTTGGCCTTAAACAGGTCACCCAGTATTTCATGAATGACAGCAAGATTATGTGCAGCACGTCCCCTGACTTTCCTCTTGTTTGCCTGAAGAGCCCGTTCCAGTGCTGCAATAGCTTTGTCCCAGTCATTAAGCTGCATCATCCGTGCTCCCTCTGCAAGATCATAATTACCCTTTCCTCTTTTAAAATAATCCCTGCTGATATAAATCCAATCAGGAGTCAGCCTGTTGCCATATAACAAACCTGATTCAAGGCTTGCGTTCTCTATCGCTCTCTTCTTATTAACCAGGGCATCGGCTGCAGCAATAATTGAAACACCTCCTCCTTCCCATCGCATCTCGTGCTTAAACATAAATTCGTCGAGAATACTTCTGCTGTATGGATGATACATCCTGAATCCGCAATTTACCGTAACAAGACCTCTGGCATGCAGGTTTAAAAGATCTTTTGAAGCAGCAGCACCTGTAATAATAAAATCAGAATCATATGACTCAAGGGCAACAAGTGCATCAGAATTATATTCTTTACATAACATGTCTACTGTTTCCCAGGGTAATGCCTCAGGTAAAAGAGTGCCTATACCTGAACCTGTCATCACTTCATTGGCTTTCTTAACACTGAATCTCCCT
Source organism: Bacteroidales bacterium (assembly GCA_003518245.1). GTDB lineage: Bacteria > Bacteroidota > Bacteroidia > Bacteroidales > VadinHA17 > UBA9300. The sequence goes on from DOZA01000249.1 coordinate 2,925, forward strand.
GAACTTCTGAGACTTTCATCAAGCCCCCTCATTACAAACTGTGTGGTAATAGTGTCCTGCTTAAGTCCTTCGCCTGTGAGCAGTGCTTCAAGCTTATTGGCATCCCTGTTTTCAGGCTTGGAGCGATTCAAAATAGTAATTGATTTTATTTCAGCAGGTACAGTTTTCACTGCTGGTACTATTACATCAAAACTGATCCTTGAAGCTCCACATCCTGATAAGAGAATGATGGAAGCAGTTAATACAAAAATTATCCTATTATTCATAAACGGTAATATTGGGTTTTCATAAATGTACAAATAAAATACCACACAGACAGAATAACTGAGCAGCGATGGGGGATAGTTAATATTTGTTAATTATTTATTACAAATATCTGTTTACGGGATTATTTTTTAAACTTTAAACGTCCAATAAAAAAAACTTTAACCCATGAAAAACAACATTATACTTATTTTAGCTTTATCAGGGTTATTATTCTCCAAAGTGATAATAGCCCAGGATAGCCCCCAGGAAAAGGGACTGGAAGTAATTACTATGGATGCAATTAAAGCCCAGCTCGGGTTTCTTGCATCTGACTGGACCGAAGGCAGGGAAACAGGAACAAGAGGAATTTATCTGTCCGGAGATTATGTGGCCAGCATGTTTAAATTCTCTGAAGTACCCGGTGGTGGAGATATTGCAAGACCATCAGGGAGAAGAAGGATGACGCCTGGCAGGATGATGGCAGAACCCCGTAGAGCGTATTTCCAGAATTTTACCCTTCTCGAAACATTGCCCGGGGGAGGATCGGAATTGTCAGTGAATACAGGAGACCAGTCACTTATATTCCAGGAAAATATTGATTACACATTGCGTGCTTCTTCATCAGCATATATCTCCGGTGAAATGGTTTTTGTGGGATATGGTATTGTAAGTGAAGATTTTGGTATCAATGAATTATCAGGTGCTGATCTTAAGGGAAAGATAGTTGTTCGACTGTCTGGACTACCAGGTATGGGAGATGAAATTTCCGCCATGGCTAAAAAACTTATGGAAGACAGGATGGCTGCTTACAGACTGATGAGGGGGAAAAACAGTAAGCTTGAAGAAATGGGAGCACTGGCGGTAATTGATGTAAACCCTGGGGCAAATATAGCCAGTATGATGGGTGAGTATGTTGACGATATGGATATGTCACCAAATGAATCAAGCCGAAACAGCCAGTTTACCAGGTTGAGACTGGATGATGAAACTCTTTCTTCAGGACTGATAACTATTAATGCCGGACCCAAAATTGTGAAGGCTATATTTGGGAAAAGCAAAATTGATATTGAGAAATATGCGGATGACGCTGCAAAAAACCTTGGTAAATTTAAACCTGTTATTATTCCGGGTGCAAAGATTAATTTAAGTACTGAAGTTATTAAGCGAAGGATAAAGGTACGTAATGTTATTGCTATGATAGAGGGCAAGAAGAAGGACGAGTTTGTAGTTATTGGTGCTCATATGGATCATTTGGGAATGTCAGGCGGAAGAATATGGAACGGAGCTGATGATAATGCATCAGGAACAGTTGGTGTGCTGACAATAGCCAGAGCCTTTGCAGCAACAGGTGTACAACCTGAAAGAACAGTTATTTTCTGCGCATGGACAGGCGAAGAGAAAGGATTGCTGGGATCTGAGTACTTTACCAGAAATCCAAGCTTTGGTTCGATGGATAATTGCAAGTTCTATATCAATTTTGACATGATAGCAAGAGATTCAGAGAGAGATGAGGAAGGCCTTGATGTAGGAGTTACCTATAACAGCAACTATCCTGAAATACTTGATATGTGTAAAAGGAATGCTTCAGATTATGGACTTAAAATGAATTTTAATTACAGGGGACAGGAAGATCCTCGCGGAGGCAGTGATTACACTGCTTTTACCGTAAACGGTGTTCCTATAATTGCTTTTATGGCAGCTATGCACCCTGATTACCATACCCCTAATGATGAAGTAGAATA
>DOZA01000128.1:0-4435 GCA_003518245.1 Bacteroidales bacterium
TCTCTCATCTCTCATCTCTCAATCACCCCATCTTCCGGTTATATAAAAATTAACTGTCATTTCCTTAAGCTTATACTGTAATTCTGCACTCATCAGGTTTATTTCAGCTGCAAAAAGGGATCTTTTTGCTTCTGCAAATTCAGTTGCACTAGCCAGTCCTGTCTCAAATTTCTTTTCAACTGCTTCAAAAGACAGTTTATTAAACTCAAGGTTATCAACAGCTGACAGGTATTCATCTTTTACAGAGATAAGCTCAAAGCATGCCTTGCTCACTTCATTATAAAGAGCATTCTTTTCCAGTTGCAGCTGTAGCTCAGAATCATTCAGATCCAGTTTGGCCTTCCGTATATTATTTCTGTTATACCAGTTATTAAATAATGGTATGTTCAGGCTAATGCCAACATACTGGTTTGTATTATTACTTATTTGGTCCGAAAACGGTGTGGGATCTTCTCCCGCTACCATTGCATCATAGTAGCCTGTTCTCCAAGTGGCAAACATTGAAATTGCAGGTAACAGAAAACCTTTTGATGCAGCCAGCTCCTTTTTTCTTGCATCTGTCTGAAGTTCAAGAGTCTTGATCCTGGGTAATAATTCCTTAGAAAAGTTATATACAGAATCTGCATCAATAGCTTCATTTATCCTGACAATAATCACATCTGTATTTTCAGCAATATCAAAAGGGATACCCGGTTCAAGCTGCAATAATAATCTTAATTCTTCAAGGGCAATACCAGCATTTGTTTTTGCCTGGCTCAGCAATAACCTGTCATTTGACAGCTGGCTTTGAATTTCCAGCAAAGTTGTCTTGCTTTCTGCTCCCGTTTCAACAAGAACTTCTGTTTTATGTAACTGCTTACGACTTACTTCGACTTGTTCGACTGCAGATTTTACCGTCCCCTTGGCCATTTGAGTATTATAATAAGCATTTACTATATCAAGCGCCAGCAGGTTCTTTTGCTGTTCTTCAGCCTGCCTGCCGCTTAAATGCAGGTATCTCGCTGCAGAAATTCTGTTAAGCTGGGCAAACCCTTTAAATATATCCAGGTTCGTTCCCAGGTAATAAGTATTTGTGATGTTCTGATTAAATGTAATGGTATTTGTTTCAGGGTCAACCGATCGTCCGAAATTCATATATCCATCGGATTGTAAAAACACATCAGGCAACATCTCCAGTTTTCTTGTAAGCAGATCTGATTTTCTCTTATCTGTTGTTACCTTGCTTCTCTTTAATGCAATATTATTCTCTTCTGCATATGAAAGGCATTCTTCTAATGTCCATTTATCCTGTCCTGATAATAATTGAGATCCTGTAACAGAATAGATAAAGACAGTAAGGGCAATAATTGTATATTTTAACATATTGTTCGGAAATTTTTTCTCATTCCTATACCAAATGCCATGCCTTTATATCTATATCATTGTTTATCAGGATTTTAATAAATTTTGCAATTTTTATTCTCAAAATATTGTTCGATTTTCAGACACTTACTGTCACATATTGTACACTTTTAATACATTTGTAATATATGTTTTTATTATCATATGCATTGTAAATTAGCGTCCGGGGTATTTATAATACCACTGGCACGATATATGATCCAGGTTTTCAGACCCTTATTTTATAAAACGTTCACTATATGGAAAATGGGAAGATTTTAATAATTGATGATAACAGGAGTGTATTAAGTGCTCTTGAGTTACTTCTGGAAGATAAATTTTCTGATATTAAATATCTTGCGAGTCCGAATGAATTACCCCGATTGCTGGAGTCAGGTGATATTGACCTTATACTCCTTGACATGAATTTTAAGGCAGGCATAAATACGTGCAATGAGGGTATTTACTGGCTCAGGGAAATACTTAAATACGATCCTGATATAAGTGTGATAATGATTACCGCCTATGGTGATGTAGAGTTGGCCGTAAAAGCCATAAGGGAAGGTGCTGTGGATTTCGTACTTAAACCCTGGGACAACGAGAAATTACTGGCCACACTACATTCTGCACTGAAGTTACGTAAAAGCAGGAAAGAGGTAAATAAGTTAAGGACTGAGCAAAAAAGCCTCAAGAGATCTTTCAGTGGCAGTCCACATAAAACAATAGTTGGTTCATCACCGGCAGTGGCAGATATGATGAGGATAATAGAAAAAATAGCCGCTACTGATGCTGCCGTACTTATCACAGGTGAAAATGGCACCGGTAAGGACCTGGTGGCAAATGAAATACATAAAAGGTCGAAGCGAAACAAGGAGGTAATGATCACGGTTGACATGGGGGCAATTACTGAGACATTATTCGAGAGTGAATTGTTCGGGCATGTGAAAGGATCATTCACTGATGCTAGGGAAGACAGAGCAGGTAAGATTGAAGCTGCCAGCGGTGGCACCTTATGCCTTGATGAAATAGGTAACCTCTCCCTTTCACTGCAATCGAAACTATTAAATGCCCTGGAGAGCATGCGCATAACAAAGGTAGGTTCGAACAGACCTATACCAGTAGATATAAGGTTAATATGTGTAACAAACAGGGACCTCAATGAAATGGTCCGTGAGGGGCTGTTCAGGGAAGACCTGCTGTATAGAATAAACACAATACATATTGAAGTACCACCCCTGAGAGGAAGAAAATCAGATATACCTGTATTATCGGAATTTTTCCTGAGAAAATTTTCTGAGAAATATGCTAAACCTTCTGTCAAATTAACATCACAGTCTCTTGAGATATTGTCAGCTTATGATTGGCCGGGAAATATAAGGGAACTACAGCATACTATTGAAAAAGCGGTTATCCTGTCTGAAGGCAGCAATATAAAACCGGAAGATCTTATGTTAAAATATTCACCGGGTGAAATATTTGAGATTCCGGATAAAACACTGGATGATATGGAAAAGCAAATGATTATTACCTCCCTCAGGGAGAATAAGGGAAATAAAAGTGCTGCGGCCGAAAAGCTGGGTATAACAAGGCAAAAATTATACAACAGAATAAAGAAATATGGTCTTTAGGCAATTCACATTTAATATCATTATCCGTATAGTCCTGCTAGCTCTATTATGTATACTGGGTACTCTATACATTATAAAGGCCGAAGCTGATATTTATTTCTTCCTTATAACAGTACTTACAGTAGCACTTGTATTTAACCTGGTAAAATATTTCAACAGGTCAAATGAAGAGCTTTCCCTGTTTATGTCATCAATAATAAATGAGGATTCATCCTTTGTCTTCAGTGAGAATACCGGAAACAAGTCTTTCGACTCGCTGCACCGATCAATAAACAGGTTGAATGAACAGATCAGGAATGCCAGGATGAGTATTATTGTACAGGAGAAATTTTACCAGGCTGTGGTTGAGAACAGCTCCAGCGGGCTAATAGCATTTAATGAAGAAGGTATAATCAAGCTTGCCAATACCAAGGCAAGGGATCTTCTTGGTATAGAACACCTGCATACTATAAAACAATTAAGTAGAGTAAGCAGCAGGCTGAATGAGACCATGTTGAATATTGAAGCCGGAAGCAAACAGCTACTTGACATAATAATAGATGATGAGGCTGTTCACCTTGCTCTTACTGCTACATGTATCAGACTTAAGGATGAAAATATAAAAGTTATTGCCCTGAATGATATCAGCCATGAAATAGATAAAAAGGAGATTGACTCCTGGCAGAAGCTGATAAGGATACTCAATCATGAGATAATGAATTCTGTGGCACCCATAACCTCACTAAGCTCAACCATATCGGGTTTCTATAAGAAAGATGGCAAACAGAAAAAAGCAGAAAACCTTGATGATAAGACCATCAGGAACACCCTGAAAGGATTGTCAGTAATAGAGGAACATGGCAAGGGACTCATAAATTTTGTTAATTCCTACAGGAGCCTCACCAAACTACCTGACCTTAAGCCTGAAGAGATTTATGTTAAAGACATTTTTGAAAGTATCAATATCCTTGCAGTCTCCCTTATGGATGAAAAATATCCCGGCATCAGGATATCAATCAAAACGTTTGTTGAGCCTGACGATCTTGTTATATGTGCCGATGAAAGTCTTTTCACACGGGTTATGTTTAACCTGGTAAAGAATTCAATTGAGGCAATTCAGAACTCAGCTGATCCGATAATCTCACTCGAAGCGGAAAAAAGCCATTCAGGCAAGAACATTATCAGGGTTATTGATAATGGCCATGGTATGAAGCAGGAACTTATTGAAAGGATTTTCATTCCCTTTTTTACCACACGGGAAAATGGAAGTGGCATAGGGCTCAGCCTGTCGCGCCAGATTATAAATATGCATAAGGGAAACATTACCGTTAAGTCCTCACCCGGGAAGGGAACAATGATGATTATAAATATTTAGAGGCTGAAGCTTCCTCCTTCGCCCTGCCGGCTATGGAGGACAAAGAAGGCTCCACCTTCGCTGGCGCGGATCT
>DOZA01000128.1:4502-6081 GCA_003518245.1 Bacteroidales bacterium
GGCGGACAGAGCCAGATCCGTGCCAAGCTACGGTGGACAAAGCCAGATCCATGCCTTTCGACGGCGGACGAAGTAAGGCTGAAGTCACCACCTTTGCTGGTGTGGATCTCCTTCTGCCCGCCGATTATGTAAGACATAGCTTTAGCGAAGTCTTAAGCCTTGGCAAAAACGGGTGATCCACTCCCAGCTAAGGCGAACGGTAAAGGACGATAAAGGAAATCCCGGGATCATTTTTTCAAATGCTTAAAATATTACATCTATTGTATGTTTTTGACATACATGGAATATATTTTAATCCTATATCCTTAATTATGTGCACATTATAAAAATGACACAGGTTTTGACTTATGTTCTACAACATAATAAAACTTGTTTTAAAATCATGTTAAAGAACTATATCCTCTTCATTCCTCGACGATGAAGCAGATAATTTTTACCGGGTTTAGTACAGGACGGCAAAAATAATCAGGTATTTCACCATAATCAGTATTATTCTATCATGCATGGGAATACTTGGAATGGCCTTATATGATATGGAGGTAAGAACAAGGGAAGTTATAATCAGAAAAGTACTGGGCTCACATAAATGACAGATCTTTGAAATATTATTTACATTTTATATCTTATCCTTTTTATGCTAAATTTATGGATTGTATATTAATCGTATATGAGAAACTCAAAGTTTATAATATTAGCACTGTTTTTTGCAAGTTTTTTAAATTCCTGTAAGGACACAGGTATTAATAAAATCAATAATGATAATGGTAAAAAGCCAAACATTATATTAATTATTACTGACGATCAGAGGTGGGATGCCCTGGGATATGCAGGCAACAACATTATAAAAACACCTCATATGGATAAACTTGCAGGGGAAGGTCTCTATTTCAGTAATGCATTTGTTACTACACCCATTTGTGCCGCAAGCAGGGCAAGTCTGTTTACAGGTTTATATGAGCGTACACATGACTACACTTTTGGGAAGCCGGTGCTTAAAAATGAATATATGTACCAGAGCTATCCCTACCTGTTAAGGAAAGAAGGATACATAACAGGTATGGTTGGCAAGTTTGGTGTTGAAGTGAACGAAGGAATAGAAGATTCACTTTTTAACTGGAAAAAGAAAACATTCTGGCCCTATATAAGGGAGATAAATGGTAAACAGGTACACCTGGCGGATATTAATGGTGATAATGCCATTGAATTCATCAGATCATGCAAGGGTCAACCCTTCTGTCTTTCTCTTTCTTTCTGGTCGCCTCATGCAGATGATGGAGCTGAAGAGCAATATTTCTGGCCCGGGTATTATGATAGTTTATATTACGGAATAGAAATTCCTGTGCCTGAAACAGCCGACCCCTTATTCTTCGAAGCACTGCCTGAATACCTTAAAACCACAATGAACCGTAAGAGATGGTACTGGAGATATGATACACCGGAGAAACATCAGAGAATGGTAAAAGGTTATTATAACGTGAGTTCGACATAAGAAGCTATAATTATAAGCCATTAGTTATTAACAATTTATGCTTGAAAAATGTTTATAACTATTTGATATTCAAGTAGATAATAAAAAGAT
>DOZA01000281.1 GCA_003518245.1 Bacteroidales bacterium
CGATACAAACAAGGTAACACTGATCGACAAAAACAATATTATTGAGAAATATGAGTTAAAATCAAAGTCCGGGATAGCTACTGATATTTTGAACAGGATAGAGACGATGATTAATAAATAAACAATAAATGAGTCTGTTAAAGAAAATTTTTATTACTGCAACCATTCTGATGATCATTCTTGTTCAACAGGTGCAGGCACAGGAACTGAACTGTAGCGTACAGATTTCAGCACAGAGGATACAGGGATCGAACAGGCAGGTTTTCCAGACAATGCAAAAAGCAGTATACGAATTTATGAATAATACTGTCTGGACCAATCATGTTTATAGTTACAGTGAACGTATCGACTGCAATATACTTATAAACCTTACTGAGCAACTCTCAGCAGATGGATTTCGTGGTACTATACAGGTAATGTCCAGACGCCCTATTTATAATACTACCTATAATACAACAATGCTCAACTTTGTTGATAATAATTTCCAGTTCAGGTATGTTGAGTTCCAACCACTTGAGTTCGATCCTACAAGTCACCGATCCAACCTGATATCTGTATTGAGTTATTATGCATACCTGATCCTGGGATTCGATTATGATTCGTTCTCACCATATGGTGGAACAGAGATGTTTGAGATGTGTGAACGCATAGTCAGCAATGCCCAGAATGCACCTGAGCCAGGCTGGAAACCATATGATGGTTCGCGTAATCATAACAGGTACTGGCTTGTTAATAATATTCTTAACAGGGAGTATTCAAATGTGAGGGATTTTATATACAGGTATCATATTGATGGTCTTGACCATCTTGAATCAAGGACAACAGAGTCAAGAACAGGAATGGTTGAATACCTTAGGTTTTTACAGGATGTATACAGGAAACGTCCCGATCCTTTTATGTATTACCTGACAATTGTCCTTGAAGCTAAGAAAGAAGAATTAATCAATATATTTACAGAAGCTTTTCCCGAAGAAAAAAGCAGGGTTGTGCAGATACTTGCTGAGATAGATCCTGCAAATAAGTCGGATTATGAAAAGATACAGCAATAAACATCTCTTAGCATGCTGAAAAAACTGTTTGTTCGTAATTATGCCCTGATAAGGGATCTTGAAATAAATTTTGATAGGGGATTTACGGTTTTAACCGGTGAGACAGGTGCGGGAAAATCTATCATACTTGGAGCATTATCCCTGATACTTGGCAGCAGGGCTGATTCTTCAACATTACTTGATAAATCAGAAAAATGTATTGTTGAAGGGCAGTTTGATATAAACAGAGATGATATTCATGATTTTTTCATTAGATACGATATTGATGATATCATCCCTCTGGTAATGCGCCGCGAGATAATACCTAACGGAAGGTCACGGGCTTTTATTAACGACACCCCTGTCACTCTTGATATTATGAAGGAGTTAGGTGATAAGCTGATAGATATTCATTCTCAGCATCAGAATCTTCTTCTTAGCTCCAATCAGTTTCAGTTGGACATAATAGATTCTTTTGCCGGTCATAATGTTTTATTGGATGAGTACAGGTCAGTATTTGAAGATTATAAAAAGCTCGAATGGGAATATAAAACACTGGCGGGTGAACGGGACAAAAGGATATCAGACCTTGATTATTATTCTTTCCAGCTCACGCAACTCGATGGAGCGAAATTGATTGAAGGTGAGGATAAAGAACTGGAGGAAGAGCAGGAACTGCTGACCCATGCAGGTGAAATAAATGAAGTACTGTCAGGTTCATCGATGCTGATAGCCGGTGATGACTATTCAGCAGTCAAGCAGTTAAATGAAGTACGAAGGATGCTTGAACGGATGGTATCATATTATCCTGATTCTGAAGAATTGATAGAGAGACTGGAGAGTACCATAATAGAGCTTAATGATATGGGGACAGAAATGAATAACAAGGCTTTTGGTATTGAAAGTGACCCGGCAAGATTGGAATTTATAACCCAGCGCCTTGATATTCTTAATTCTTTGATGAAGAAGCACGATGCAGAGGATATTAAATCGCTTATAGAAATAAGAGAGGAAATCAGGAATGCAATATCAGGTATTGAGACAAGCGATGAGAGACTTTCTGAACTGGATCTAATGATAGATAAAAGATTAAGAAGGTTAAATGAATTGGCTGATCAGATAAGTGAAAACAGAAATTACCAGATTCCATTTATCGAAAAGAAGATGAGAGATTTACTTGTTCAACTTGGTATAACTAATGGTCGCTTTGAAATAAGGTTGGTCAGGAAAAACGATTTCTCACAGAATGGCAGGGATCATGCTGAATTTCTTTTTTCTGCCAATAAGCAAAGCCTGCCTGAAAATCTTGGTAAGGTGGCTTCAGGGGGTGAGCTTTCAAGGGTTATGTTAAGCCTTAAATCATTACTTACCGATAATAAAAGCCTTCCCACAATATTCTTTGACGAGATTGATGCAGGTGTATCCGGTGATGTTGCTACCAGGGTTGGAAATATACTTGCATCAATGGGTCAGAATATGCAGGTGATAAATATTACACATCTTCCACAGGTGGCTGCTCATGGTACAATGCACTATAATGTTTATAAAGAAGATGAGAAAGATTCAACCATTACACATATTAAGTTGTTAAATAAGCAGGAAAGACTTAGAGAAGTAGCACGTTTACTTAGTGGGAACAAGATCACCAGAGCTTCGCTTGAAAATGCCCGTGAACTAATTGAAGGAGCATGTTAAATTTTGTGCCCTGGTCCTGGTTTTGTTAAAATGACTTTTTAAAATCAATATAATGGTTAAAAATCTGTTAGAAGGTAAAAAGGCATCATTTTCGGTGCTTTAAATGATAAATCAATTGCCTGGAAAGTTGCAGAGAAAGCACATGAGCAGAGAGCTGAATTTGTACTTTCAAATACTGAAATTGCAATGAGGATGGGTACTATAAACGAACTTGCCGGGAAAACTGGCAGTAAGGTTATAGGAGCAGATGCTACTAGTCCTGATGATCTTGAGAAACTGTTTGAAAAGACAATGCAACAATTCAATGGTAAGATTGATTTTGTATTGCATTCAATAGGAATGTCTCCCGATGTAAGGAAAGGCATCCCATATACCGATATTAATTATTCAAATTTCATTAAAACCCTTGATATATCTGCACTTGGTTTTCATAAGATTCTGCAAACAGCATATCATATGGATGCAATAAACGAGTGGGGTTCAGTTGTGGCACTTACCTATGTTGCTGCTCAGCGAACCCTGGCTGGTTATAACGATATGGGTGATGCAAAGGCATTGATTGAATCTATTGCCAGGAGTTTCGGCTATGTTTATGGCCGTGACCATAGCAGAACCTTTACCATGACGGGGGATTTTCAAGTATGGGTATGAGCCGCAGGGCAATTGAGCAGTATCAGAAGAGCTTCGAGGAGTGTAAATAGGCAGGGAGCAGGGGGCAGGGGAGACCCGCGCACGCGAAGGCGGGAGATCCGTACCGCAGGGTTTCGTAGAGCTCGTTACCCTTGTCCTTAGTCCTCGGGACTCAG
>DOZA01000268.1 GCA_003518245.1 Bacteroidales bacterium
CATCATCTGTTGCCATTCTCCCTGCCCTGAGTGCCTGGTCCATAAAACAGGGAAAACAATCTAAATAGGTTTTCATATGTTATTTTTTACTCTTTAATAAACAAAAATATCATTTATTAAGAACATTCCATGGCAGCCATCCTGTCAAGGTTGGGTGTCATTATTTTAGCCTAGCCATAACATCCCCCTGTCAGCTACACTGACAGGGGGATCAGTTCGATCTTGCTGAAATACATCAGGTAGTGATCAAGCTGATTTTTTGGGAACAGCCTTATCGTTGTCAAACCATGCTCAGTTATCCTCAGCTGCCCGGCTTTCTCGGTTTTATACTCATACCAGCCTTCCGTTGATTTTACCTTTCCCTTAACTTTCATGTCACCTGCTTCAATAATATACGTACAATCTTCCCATCCGGGTATTGCTGCATATGTTAACATCAACTCATAATTACCTGCTACTTTGAAATCAACATGCCATTCTATATAGTCATCAGGTCCCTGCATCTTTGATATATGAAATTGCCCCTCTTCACCTTTCCTGTTAAACCGTTTGACAGCCCTGCCCGAAGTGGATGCTGTGAGGTAATCTAACTGAACCTGTCCGGAGTCATCCTGAACTACTATAACCGGGTCAATATCGACCTCCCCATCAATTTCCAGAACGACAACTGAGTTTATATCATCAGATGGTGAATCGGGAAGAAATATTTCTGTTTTTCCATTGTCACTTTTTAATTCAAGTTCATTATCTTTATTTACTAGCATATATGCTTTAACAATCTCATTATTTAGTCCCCTGAGATTAATTATCCCATCTTCAGGCCAGTCAAATACATGAAGGTAAAGAACATTATTTTTTCTTGTGCAATAACCCCAGGGTATTTCATATGGAAATGGTGACGGTGATGTGCCATAGATACTTTCGCCGTAGTCATCCATCCAATCTCCTACGCGTTTCAGGATATTAACAGAAGCTTCCGGGATAATACCCTCACCTGTTGGTCCTACGTTTAAAAGGTAATTACCGCCTTTACTTACTATTGCTGCCAGTCTCCTGATTATCTCATCCGGTTGTTTCCAGTTAGTGTCAAATTTGCAGTATCCCCATGTATCATTCAGTGTCTGTGGCGTTTCCCAGTACTCTTCGATTCCACCTACCGGCATACCGTTATCTGTCAGGCTCTGGTAATCTCCCAGTAATTCTTTGTCATAATGACCAACCCTTCCATTAACCAGGCATTGAGGTTGCATATTGTGGACAAGATCAGCAAACTCTTTTCCCTGCTCCTGGGTATACATTCCTCTGTCAAACCATACGATCCCAAGGGATCCGTAATTTGTAAGCAATTCTTTTAGCTGGGGAATTGCCTTTTCATCAAGGTATTTCCTGAACAACAAAGGGTAATCCATTTCATCAAGGTTAGTCTGTGATGAATCAAAATCCCATGTATTCCCATAGGCATATGGATGCTCCCAATCCTCCCTGTGAGAATAATAAACACCGAATTTTATACCTTCCGCAGCACAGGCTTCAGAAAGCTCTTTGAGAGGATCCCTTTTAAAGGGTGTATAATCTACAATATTATAATCACTTACCTCAGAATCATACATTGCAAACCCATCGTGATGTTTCGAGGTGATTATCATATATTTCATGCCTGCATCTTTTGCAATCTTAACCCATTCCCCAGCGCTAAATTCCACAGGATTAAAAGTTGCGGCCACCATCCTGTATTCATCAACAGGGATCTCGAAGCGCTTCATTATCCATTCAGCGATATCGCCCTGTTTTATCCTTTTATCTTTCCATTCTCCTGCAAAAACCGAGTATGGTCCCCAGTGTATGAACATTCCGAATTTACCGTCCCTGAACCATTCAGGTATGCCGGTTTCAGCCACCTTACCTATTTCATTATCATCATTGACTCTTTTTGTTGAGCACGAGCAAGTGAGTTGAACCAGAATAAAAATTATAAAGACTGCTTTTCTCATGTGTATGATTTTTCATTTATCCGGATTACGGTTAGCATCAATCTATAAATTTATAATTATATTGAATCTATACTAAATCGTCTTACCTGATCATAGATCACCGTTGAATTCTTTAACTGCATTGAACATTGCAATAATATTTTCATTTTACTGTGTTTTTTCACATAGTCGGTCATGATCTTATGCCTGGGTTTGAATATATCCCTATATATTTGAGGGTCCATAAAAGGCCCGTTGATCATTCCCAGGTCATCACCGAACCTGATTATATCAGCCACATCACCCACTGCACTACAAATTCTTTCAAGAGACTGAAGATGTCTTTCAACAAATCCATCAAGCATCATTTCAACACTGGCCCTTTCAAGGTGGAGATCCATAAGAAAATTATCCATTCTTCTGATAAAAGTCCCCCACTCGAAGAGGTTGCAGCCCGCAACCATCATTACTGCTTTACCTGATTCTTCCCGGAGTTTTATTGTGTTTGACCTGAGCCTGTCCCAGAAACCTTCTTCCCCTCCTTTATCCCAGGGACTGTGTGCAAAAGCCTGCCACAGGACCATGGACATCGCCTCATCCAATGTATCGTTATTAGCTGGATAACCATCTATCCACGGAAAAACCGTCTGGTCAAAAAAAGTTCCTTTATAAGGCATCTTTGCAATTATTTCACCTGAATCATTTCTGGCAAAATACTCTCCTTCATCGTTCTTTTCAGGATTAAACCAGGAAGGATATAATGCCTGACGACCGTTCACCAGCGTTGTAGGATGCCAGTCAGAAGGATCAGCATTAAAGGTTCTGCCAAGATCCAGTACATCTATATCAAATAATTCTATGATCTCCTCATCCGGCTCAGCCAGTTGCTGCACTACATCATAAATCGCGATTGGCAAATGGGATTTGTCCAGATAGTCTATCAGATTTCCATATGCAATAGCAGAAATCCCTGAACTGGGATTACTTCCCAGATCAACCGGCACTTTATCCGGTTCTTTATGATCAATAGCACTCAGAACTCTTTCTCTTGATGTCATATGTACATAAGATTTGTAAAATATCTTTGATTATTTACAAATTAACAGCCACTATTCTGTGGTTGATTCATTCCCTAATTTTTGTCAGGGTTTTGGCCCAGCCATATCTCAAGTACCCCACCGCGGGCAAAATTACTGATACTGAACCAGCAGGTTTCATGCTGCAGGTAACTTTAAGGCTGACTAGACCATCATAAAACCGGTTTCTACTTCAGTACTATTTCAAGTGCCCCGTTAGCACCCCGTGAACCATATTTGGAAGATTCTGCATCATTAACATACCTTATTGATTTAACATCATTGGGATTTATAAAAGATATATCCGTAACCACTGATCCGTTAACCACCAGAAGTACTTCCTGGCTTCCCAGGAAAGAAGTAAATTGTTTGGTCGTAATAATGGTGCCATTAACATTAACATTATAAACTTCACTTTTAATAAGTTGATAGATATCACTGTATTTCGTGAAATCCTTCTCTCCTTTCAATGGATAAGTCCTTATGGCCATCTCCAGGTCTTCCCTGTTTATATGACCACCTGAGATTGCCTCTCTAAAACTTGTTTTTGTGTTACTGTAAATCAGATTTAAAGGTTCTCCTGAGATCTTCCCGGCCTTTATTCTCCGTGCAACAAAACCATAAGCCCTAAACTCGATTTTTTCTTTCCTATTACAGGTAATCTGATAAAAGCCAAGTGAATCAGTAAGTGTTGTATTTCCTGTCCGGATTGCCTTTATACTTACATTATTCAGTGGAAAACGATTAAATGTAAGCACCTGTCCCTCCAGTACAATATCATCCTGTGCGTGTATACAGTAAACCGGAAATAAGGTAATAATAATAGTGGCTAAGAATATTTTTATCTTTATCATGATTTATCAAGGTTATAGGTATCCCAAGGAGATTCACCCCTGGACCTGGGATCATTATGCTCCTTTAAATAATTTTCCAGTTTCGTTTTCAGATCCGTCTTTATTTCTTTGTATGCAGGATCATCCGCAAGATTATTTACCATATCAGGATCGTTCTTCTTATTAAATAGCTGTTCACGTGGCACTTTCCCGAATGCAAGATCCCAGTAATTTTTAAACTCCGGATTTTCCATATTTTGCTTGAAATATTCTTTGAGACGCCCCGGATCAGTATCGCCGAGTACGTCCCAGCGTGGAATAAACAGGTCTGCATTACCCATTGGGTAACGATCAGGTTCGAAATTTATAATATATGTCCATTTATCCGTATGGATAGCTCTGCGGGGGAATCCCATGCTGTCAGGTCGGCAGAGTGTGTGTTTTTCGAAGGTTGTTACAACAAAATCTCTGTCAGGATCAATATCACCTGACTCAGATGAAAATAACAGGTTGGTAATACTTCTTCCTGTCATCTCTTCAGGAACGTCTACACCTGCCAGTTCGAGAAATGTGGGGGCCATATCGATAAGGCTTACAGGATCTGTAACAACCCTCCCTTTTTTGATCTCATTTCCCCATCTCATTATAAGTGGCATCCTCACACCATGATCATAAAGGGTTGCCTTTGCCCGCGGAAAGGGCATGCCATTATCAGAGGTATAGATTATCAGGGTATTATCAAGCAGGTCTTTCAACTCAAGTATATCTATCATTTTACCTACAGCTTTATCAACCCATTCTATTTCAGCCATATAATCGGCCATATCAAGTCTTGCAACAGGTACATCGGTGAAAAAGGCCGGTATCCTGATCCTGGAGGTATCAATACCCGTTCTTATGCCACGGTCGATTTCATATTTCCTGTGTGGCTCACCTGTTCCCACCCAGAAAAAGAATGCTTTACCTTCAGGATTATCATCGAGGAATTCTTCGAAACTGGCACTGTAATCCCTCTTTGATATAAAATCAGGGGTTGAATCATGACGTTGCCTGTCATATATATTAGATATTGGCTCATCAACGGCACCTTCCACATTTTGTGTGCGTGGCCAGTATCTTTTACCTGTGGCCCCTACATGATATCCGTTATCAGCCAGCAATTTTGGGAAGACAATAAATTTCTCCCATAGTATTCCTGTCAGTATCCCGCCTTCTTCAAGTCTGAATGCATCCTGTCCGGTAAATATCCCGGCTCTAGAAGGGGAACAAGATGGGGCAGCACAGTAAGCATTCTCAAATCTTACTCCTTCACTGGCCAGCCTGTCGATTGACGG
Source organism: Bacteroidales bacterium (assembly GCA_003518245.1). GTDB lineage: Bacteria > Bacteroidota > Bacteroidia > Bacteroidales > VadinHA17 > UBA9300. Next base: position 5,214 of record DOZA01000268.1, read on the forward strand.
TGTCCTTAGAGCCTTATCACCATAGCATCCTGCATGTTCCCAGGACTGGTCATCTGTTATGATAAAAAGGATATTTGGTTTTAAGGTTTCATTACTTTTCCTGACTGTACAGGTCGAAAGGAAGAAGACACAAGAAAAAGTCAAAATCAAATTAAGTAACTTCATAATATTAAGATTTTATTCATACCACTATAATTAATCCTACTCCTTTCCGGGGTAGAAAACCTCTTTATATGTTCCAAGGTATCTTGGATCCTGTGTTTCAATCTGCTCATTAACAAGTCTGTTACGCATATACTCAAGTGCTTCGGAATAATCAGGATCAGCGGCAAGGTTGTTCAGTTGGAACGGATCTTCAGGAAGATAGTATAGCTCTTCCGAGGGACGTTTACCATCAACCCTTTGATATATTGGATCAGATTTATCAAGACGGTTTATTTCCACCCATGTAGGCGAATATCCTGCTGCAGTCTCCCAGTATTTCTTGCATTGATTTATAGGTCTTTCCGGCTCATAATTCTTTATATACAAGTATTCACCGGTCTGAACCGCTCTCATTGGATATCTTCCACAGTGCGTTTCAATCGAAGTGTAGACAGCATCCAGGTCAGATCTTATTTTACCTGATCGCCTTGAAAGCAACACATCCATTATGCTGGTAAATCGCATGTCATCAGGCACCTCAATCCCGGCTATTTCAAGAAATGTGGGTGCAAGGTGTCCAAGTGTTATATAATCACTTACTTTCTTTCCTGCTTTTATCTTTCCGGGCCAGCGTATAGCCAGTGGGGCACGTGTTCCCATTTCATA
>DOZA01000294.1:0-172 GCA_003518245.1 Bacteroidales bacterium
CATGGTATAATACAAAATCACAAAGGAAAGGTCGATGTTGATTCCGAAGTAGGAAAGGGGACAACGATATCAATAATTTTCCCTCTCAGGAGGGATTAAACTTAATTAGTATGGCTGATAAGAAAGTATCAATACTTGTGGTCGATGATGAAGAGTCAGTAAGGGATTCCCT
>DOZA01000294.1:185-3581 GCA_003518245.1 Bacteroidales bacterium
CAAGATGCCCGGTATGGATGGTATGGAGATGCACAGGCGCATTAAAATACTTAATAAGGAGACTATTTTTATTATAATGACTGCTTTTGCATCTGTTGATACGGCAGTACAGGCTTTGAAAGATGGGGCATATGACTATGTAACCAAACCATTTGATCCTGATGACCTGTCGCATCTTATAAGAAATGCTGCCTCGCATGTTACACTTAGGGAGGAGAATAAAAGTTTGAAAGACAGGATCACCAATCTTGAGGATGTGGATGACCTGATAGGGGATAGCGAGGGTATGAAACAGGTACTTAGAGAGGTGGAAAGTGTGGCCCAGTCAAGTTCATCAGTAATAATAACAGGAGAAAGCGGTACAGGTAAAGAGCTTATTGCCAGGGCTATACACTCTAACTCGCCCAGGAAGTATTTTCCTCTTATAAGTGTTCATTGCGGAGCTCTCACAGAGAGCCTGCTCGAGAGTGAGCTGTTCGGGCATGAGAAAGGAGCATTCACCGGTGCTACATTCAACAGGAAAGGAAGGTTTGAGATGGCTGATGGTGGAACTATATTCCTGGATGAAATAGGTACTATATCGCCCAAGATGCAGATTGAATTATTGCGTGTACTTGAAACAAGAAACTTCGTAAGGGTGGGAGGCAACAAGGAGATAACATCTGATTTCAGGGTTATATGTGCCACTAACAGGGACCTGAAAGATATGGTTAATAATGGCACTTTCAGGGAGGATCTTTTTTACAGGCTTAATGTTGTGAATATCAGGATTCCTCCCCTTAGGGAGAGGGTGGAAGACATATCACTGCTTATTAACCACTTTATCAGGAAATATTGCAAGTCAATGAGCAGAGACCTTATATCTGTTGAGCCTGCTGCGCTTAAGCACCTGCAGGAGTTTGAGTACCCGGGTAATGTGCGGGAACTGGAGAATATGATAGAAAGAGCCATAGTCATAGGTAACGGTAAAGAAATAAGGCTGAAAGATCTGCCCATGGGTAGGGAGGTGATGAACAGCTCTATCGAAAGACTGGATGACCTGGAGAAGAAACATATTGCATCAATGCTAAATAAATATAACTGGAACATATCACGCGCTTCAAAAGCCCTCGGTATTGACAGGGCGACACTTTATAATAAGATCAAGAAATACGATCTTAAAAAGAGCAGCAGTTAAAAGTTCCGGAGCTATTATCCAGGCGGAGAATAGTATCCAGCCATAAAACAATTATTAACCAGTAGCTGATTGAGAAATAAAAGCATAATATTGGTTTCATGCGGGCATTTTGAGAAAAATGTAATAGATAAGATCTCATCAGATTTAGTATATTTTTTTGGTTTCCCTCTTGATGTGAAGGAATGCAGTCTTGATCTCAGCAGCTTTTATAATCCTACCCGCAGGCAGTATGATGCAAACCTTATACTGCAGGCAATAGCAGATGTTTCTTCTCCGGATGCATTAAAAACAATGGGCCATGCCTTCGGTCTTATACACTGTAATAATCCCAGGTGCATAATGCGTTCAAGCACATATGCAGAAGACCTGGACCAGAAAGACCTGGAGTTCTGCTATAAATGTAAAAGAGAACTGGACGAGAAGATTAACGGATACAGGATATAAGTTGCCCTGTCCTGATAAATTACACAAATTTTTATATTCAAAGGTGATTTTATTCACCGGGATTATTATATTTATACCCGGAGGATTATTTTTTAAAATTTAATGGTCTATACTTATATGAATATAAAACCTTTATATAAGTCTGATAGGAAGATACTGGTTGGCCTGGAAGATGACTTCAGGGAATTATGTGTGCTTGACGGCATAGTGATAGGTATTGACCTTGAAGGCAGGAAAATAGTACAAGCACCTTGGAGCGGCCAGAAGATATTAATGGAGGGAGGATATACAGCTATTTTGATACATCAAAAAAACGATTACCGTAGCAAGATAAAGAAAAGCCTCAAGAGGAGGATGATTGCTGATATTGAAAACCAGCTTAAGCATCCTCCTGATGAGGCTGTTGATTCATTAATCTGGAAATCTGACCGGCTAATATGAAGTATTAATCGTTCTTGTTAATCCAGACTCTTGATACTGCACTTTCATCTTCTATAGAATATTTATCATTGCCAATATTCTTTTTGGCTCCGGGCAGTGCCCTGTTATTTCTTGTGAAATAAGGAATGGCAAGAAGGTTGGTTCCATCCTCCCATTCACCATTTATCACCACAACACCGTTAAACAGATCTTCTCTCCATTCTGTGGTAAGAGGCTCCTGTCCTATGGCCTTATTGATATCCAATTGATCGATATTCTCAACACTGTAGATCAGGGGGCCGTATCTCAGTGCAACCATTCCCCTGTTGGCCGCCACCTTTTGATCAGATGTGATAACCTGTACTTTCATGGGTATATCGAAACTAATAATATCACCCTTTTCCCATTTTCTTGTTATCACAGCATATCCATTGTTTATGGGATAGTCTATTTCTTCACCATTTACCTGCAGATTGTTAATTCCACTGACTTTCGGTTCCGCAGTGTATAATTCACTGGTATGCCTGTCGGGTATACGCACATAAACTGTAAATTCCTTGCTGACTTCAGGGTTAACTGTTATTGAGACATTGCCATCCCATGGATAATCTGTTTCCTGTACCATCTCCACATCGGTTCCTGCAATGCCCTCAACATTTATTGTGCTTCCTATAAAGAGGTTTACGTAAATACCATCATCATCCTTAACATATGTCCATGTTGGGATCATAAGCAGTGTTCTTGGTATGTTACCTACGCAACAGGGGCAGTTATCCCAGGGGTAGCGATAATTACGCTGGGTAAGAGGATTTGTGTAATAGAAATTTTCCCCTTCAGTATCAAGGGCTCCCATCAGGGCATTATACATGGTTTCTTCATAGAGATCAGCATATTTTGCATCGTGGTAGGCCAGATTCATTTTATACTGAAAGAATATCAGCCCACAGCTGGAGCATGATTCACAATATGCATTATGCCTAAGTGAATAATCCGGTCCGAATCCTTCAGAAGTTTCTCCACTGCCCACTCCTCCTGTGACATAGTATTTTTTGTTTACGATGTTATCCCATAGGGACATAACAGCACTCTGATAATCCACGTCACCTGTTTCCGCTGCCACATCAGCCATTCCGGAGTAACTGTATACTGCTCTTACAGCATGACCCACTGCTTCGTATTGTTCCTGTACACGTATATGGCTCTGGTCATATTCTGATCCGCCTCCCCTGTTATCGAGCAGGAATTTGGCAAGGTCAATATATGCATCACCACGACCATTGCCTTCCATGTCATTTACAAACCGGCCAAAACGTACCAGTGCCTGCTCCAATTCCTGGTGCCCGTCAAACCATTCT
>DOZA01000055.1 GCA_003518245.1 Bacteroidales bacterium
TGGAGAAATCAAAAGACAGGGTAATAATTGGAGGAACATCATATTATATTCATATTGTTGATACTTCACAAACACTTTACTCAATTTCCAAAGCATATGATGTTTCGACTGAAATAATAACAAAGGAAAACCCTTCTGCTGTTTATGGTTTGCGTATAGGCCAGGCACTGAAAATACCCGTTATCGAACAGGAACAGGAAAAAAAGAAGGATACGGAAAGATATAATTACCATATCCTGCAAAAAGGTGAATCTGTGTATTCCCTGTCTCGTAAGTATGATGTACCGGAAGAACAGATAATTGAAGCAAACCCTGAGATTAATATCTTTGATTTACACGTTGGTGCCGAGATGGCTATACCGCGTAAACTGTTCAGGGAACAGCCACAATTTTTTAAAACTGATGAGCCCGGTATAATTTTACACAGGGTAGAAAAGGGTGAAAACTATTCATCACTGGCACGATGGTATAATGTCAATGTCAGGGATATACGAAGGATCAACAGGGGCCTTCTGTTTCCCAGGGAAGGAGAGATTATAAGGATACCTTATGATATTCAAGAAGAGAAACAAATAATACCTGAAGCTGATTCTGCAGTAATAAATGATGAAAAACTTACTTATTTATTTGATGGTACACCTGTCGATTATACGCCTGTAAAAGATCTTGAAGGAAAGATAAATGTAACACTGATGCTTCCACTCATGCTTGATGAGAACAGCAGTCGTAAATATATTGATTCATCTGACGTTCACAGACAGGGCAGAAAAAAATATAAGGTTGTTTATAGACCCAGTGACTGGATATACCCGAGAAGCGAGGTGTTTATTGAATTTTATGAGGGTGCATTACTTGCCATTGAAGCCCTTAAACAGAAAGGACTGGATATTGATTTGCAGGTTTTTGATACCATGCGTGATTCATTAAGGGTTGAAAGATACCTTGAAACAGGACGCTTACGTGATGCTGACCTCATAGTGGGACCTGTTTATCCTGATAACCTCGAGCTGGTAGCCAGGTACGCAAGGAGGTACAGGATACCTGTGGTATCTCCACTGGCCTCGCAGAAACCTGAAATACTGAGGATAAACCCTTACCTTTTTAAGGTACAGCCATCATTAAACGTTGTTCAGGACGCCCTCGCTGAGGAAATAAGTAATTATTATGACCATAACCTTGTTTTTGTACACGCTGATTCAATATGGAGTCCTGATCTTTCAATTGAATTCAAGGATAAAATATACCGCAGGTTGCGACTTAAAGTTCCATTTGATGATATCAGTTTCAGAGAAGTATTTTTTACCAGCCGTTCAAAATATAATGATACAATAAATATTATTGACCATGCCATGACAGTAGACAGGCCAAACTTGCTTATACTGGCTTCTGATGATGAAGCTGTTATGAGCGAGGTAATTGTTAATGTGCATGCCTTGCTTCGTAGATATGATGTAAAGTTGATAGGTTACCCTGATATAAGATGGCTCGACAATCTCGATCCAATGTATTTCTATGAGCTTGGTATAATGTTATTTACTCCTAACTGGGTCGATTACGGGCAGAACGATGTTAGACAATTTCTTAAGAAATATCGTGAGCTTTTCAAAATGGAACCACCTATGCGTAGCTATGCATGGCAGAGCTATGACATCATGTACTACTTTATAAGCGGACTGGCAATTCATGGATCTGAATTTATGTACAGACCTTCGATGCATAAGCCTGATCTTCTGCAGGTAGATTTCAATTTTGACCGTACCGGACTGATGAATGGCTTCGAGAATAACCGTCTCTATCTAATACGCTTTAAACCTGACCTGAAAGTTGAGTTTATCAATAAAGCCAATTAGGAAGGGAATAAATCAATAAACCAGATTGTCATATTATTGTGTATGGTAAAACATGATTATATCCATTCTGACGATGAGGACCTCGTGCGCCGTACATTGAATGGTGATACAGTAGCATTCAGTGAAATCATCAGAAGATATGAAAATATGGTTGCCAGAACTGTTAAAAGCATGCTGGGTAATATTCAGCAGTCAGAGGATGTAGGTCAGGAAACCTTTATACGCCTTTTTAAAAGTCTTAAGGATTTCAGGGGCGATTCAAAACTTAGTACTTATATACAACGAATTGCAATTAACCAGTCATTAAATGAAATCAGGCGTAAAAAAAGATTCTTGTCACTATTTTATCCCACTGATGATAAAAGAAATATGACAGAGATTGATCTGGAGGCCGGAAATGAAGAAGTGAAAAAGGATATAAAAGAATATGTTAATCTGGCAATATCTAAGCTTGAACCTGATTTCAGATCAGTTGTTATACTAAGGTCAATACAGGGATATAGTACCAGGGAGGCAGCAGATATCCTGGAAGTACCGGTAGGAACAGTGCTGTCACGCCTGTCAAGGGCAAAAGAACAATTAAAGATATTATTGAAAGATTTGGAATAATAATTATGAAACCTGCTAAGCTTAAAGAACTTTTATTAAGGTCACTATCTTCCGAACTGGGAAAGAATGACCGGGCTATTCTTGAAAAAGAACTCCTGGCTGATTATAGATTCAGTGAAGGATTTCGTGATAGGGTTATGAAAAGTATTGTAACAGGGAAAGCATTTATTACCGGGGAAAGTGAGATATTAAGATCGTTTGACTCTGTCTTTATTAGAGTAGCTATCCCGGGGGCTGCAGCTGTGATAATACTTGCCCTCAGCCTGCTTCTTAGCCAGGGCTCATTATCATATGACACCCTGCTGGGTATAGATAATAATGTTGACGGTGTGTTAATTAGCCTGCTTGCTGAATAAATATTTAATTTTATTATGAAAATGAAAATAAGAATAACAATACTAATTGTACTTACCCTTTTGCTCGGGTTTGCTTTGGGTATGCTTACATCTGCACAGCTCAGGCATAAAAGAATGAGGCCGGTTAGAACATATGCCTCCGTGAAATATTTCAGGGAGATCCTGTACAAAGTGGCTGAACCAGATAGTGTTCAGCAGGCTGAGCTTGACATGATAATCGAAAAATATTCTGAATATTTCAATGATCTGAATTCTGAGTTCCGTAAGGATTTTGAGACCATGATGGATGAGCAATGGAACGAGATCAAGCCTGTCCTGAATAAAAACCAGATTGATAAACTTGAAGAATTTGAGCAGCACAGAAGTGAAATGATGAAAGAATTCAGGAAGAGGGAAAGATCAGGTGACCGCGACCATTTCAAAAGTAGACCCGACCATAGAAGAAGACCACCTGAATTTATGGATAGCCTTGCTAATCCTCCAGGTCAAAAAACAGATAGTCTGTAATTATTGGCAGGTCATCAGGATCAATCTTGTTTGCTATTAGTATATCAGCATCATCATTGAAAATATCCAGGAAATCACTTTTGTCCATCTTACCCTCAACAATGCTCTTACGGTAATTTTTAAGTGCAGTCATGCGTTTGCCCATGCATAGTGCAAGGTGACCGGTATTAATATAATCATGAGCAGTCATTTCACCTTTGCCTATCTTGTCAAAGTATTTCTTTGACTTTTCGTATTTACCCTGAACAAAATAACACCAGGCAATGGGTTTCAGTATCCTGAAATTTTCCGGGTCATTATACTCAACTTTGAAATAGTATTTCAGGGCTGAATCATAATCTTCCATATCCAGATAACAATGACCGATCATGGCTATTGTATGCATATTTTCAGGATCCATGCTTTCAGCCTCCAGGTAATTATTGAGGGCCACCTTATGATTCCCCAGCCGCCTGTTGCAAAAACCAATCTTTTTTAAGGTCCATATTTTCCTGTCCATGATCTCAGCCCTTCTGTACATCTCCAGGGCATTCTCATAATCGGCAACCTGCTGGTAGCAGTAACCTGCTTTTTCATATATCTGGGCTTCTTCCAGATTGTTTTCTATCATTTCAT
>DOZA01000414.1 GCA_003518245.1 Bacteroidales bacterium
GAAAAGAATTTTATCCCATGATTTTCCTCCGTCAATAGATTTATAAATCCCCCTGTCGCTACTCTCAGACCATGCCTCACCCATAGCTGCAGCATACACAACATCAGGATCCTCCGGATGTATTACTATTGCTGAGAACCTTTCTGTATTATCCAGACCAAGATGCGTCCAGCTATCCCCCCCGTTATCAGAGCGGTAAATACCATCACCATAGGATATATCATTCCTGGGGTCTCCTTCACCTGTTCCGACAAAGACTATTTGATTATCCGATGGAGCAACAGCTATAGCTCCTATAGAGGGTGATCCGGTATCGTCGAAGACCGGAGTAAATGTGGTTCCTCCATTAATTGTTCGAAACAGTCCGCCTGCTGCTGTTCCAATAAAATACGTCTTATAGTCACCGGGAATACCGGTAACACATGTTACCCTTCCGCCAAAATGAGCAGGGCCTACACATCGCCAGCTTATATTATTTATTCCTGGGGGTTGAGAAATAATATTCACCGGAATTAGGATCAAAAATATTAATGCTATGATTTTCTTTAAGTTACTTGTATGCATTTATGGATGAGATTTAATAATTTAAATTTGCAGAAAATATTATTTCAATATTATGAGTTCTGTCAATAATATCAAGGTCAAACAGGAGTTTTGTATCAGAGATTTTAACAGGCTTAAGCTTTCTGTTATCCAGTCTTACTTCAATCGTACTAGCAGGTAATGTGATAACTACCAGATGAGTATTATGCTTATCACCTGACCTGTTTTCAATTTTAAATCCAATTGTATTCAGCGAGTTGTCAATAGTGATCTTATCGTCCTTAAGAAAACCGTCACGTTCAAATTCAATACTTATCCTTCTTTTTTCAGTAATAATGGAAAAACGGTTTCTTATTCCATCTCTGGGAATAACTTCAAATCCCTGACTGTTTTGTTCAATGTTACCACCATAAGCTATCCAGCCAAACAATGGATCATTGGAAAGTACCGTTGTTGCAATCCTTAGAGCAGCTCCATTCCCAAGGTCCGCTTCTCCGCAATATATACGGGCTCCTCTTCCCATGATACTCCTGTTTCTTGACCTCCCTCCCTTGGATGAGACATACGCCCAACCCATGGCACCATCGTTTTGTTCCCCAGGTGACCAGAAACCATAATCAGATTCCGGCGTACCTGTATTCATCAGAGCCCAGGAGCTTAGATAGGAAGCATATCCCAACTGCAGCCAATCATATGGCAATTGTGCAAAATACATACCATAATCAAGTATTGACCATCCACCCATTTTAGCCATATAGCTCATGCTGTTATCTGCTCCCAACTGAAAATATGTTGTCTCGAGCCATCCTCTGACTGCCAGTCCCGCATAATGTTGTCTTTCCATAAAGTTCCTGGCATCCTCCTTTCTTATCACCGGATGTGAATACCATTTCCTGTAAACTTTATCAAACCAAAGGTTTGTATCGGGCTTCATAATATTCATCATGCCGTACCTGGCAAAGGCATAAGAAGATTCGAAAGCCGTTCTGTCTGTCGGGAATTCTGAGGCATAAGGATACTCATCATCGTATATAAAGTATTTTACTTTCTTCTCATATTCATTCCTCAGCCATCCGGCCTCATTCTTCCTTCCTTCTTTCTCCAGGTCTTCAATAATCTTTTCGATCACCAACTCGTTATAGCACCCAATCTTATATGTTTCGTAATATTCACCCCAGATTTCATAAGGATAAATGAAAAATGCCCTTGCTGTCTGGTAAGCCCTTTCGAGGTATTCATTTGCGTTAAGATATTTCACCTTATCAGGGTGCATTTTTGCAATCTGGTACATATGATAATAGAGCATAGCAATATGAGCATAATCGTATGATCTCCAGATCTGCATCCTGTCGAGCTGACCGCTTCTTATGCCGGTCCTTGTCCATATATCCCTGGCTGCCTTCCAGTTTGGGACGCCATAAATTCCATATGGATAAGGTTCCTCCATATCAGTACGTTGTAATCCACCCCATACAAAATGTTCTATATAATATTCCACTGCCTCTATTTCCTCATCAACAGGGTAATAGACATTTTTAGCAGCGACAAAAGGAGCTTTGCATAATGCGGGGTCATCGCATGCCAGTACGTATCCGTTCCAGCCTTCAAAACCACCCGTATTATCAGGGCCCCGCAACACTCCTTCTTTCATATCGTATATTGAGAATAAACCGTTATACCACTTTGTTGTGTCTCGATGCTGCTGTTTATTAACAATGAAAGATGCCCGTTTCTTTATCAGTGTTTCCACAGGTTCGGTAGAAAAGAATTCAAGGTAGGTGTGCCGATCACCATCATAATGCACTGTAAGCATATTCTCACCCAGTTTACTGAATTCAACCTCATAAACATAATGGTGGGGAAGTTTTTCGCCCAGGTAACTGATTCTTGTATTCTCAGGGAATTCAGAGATAATGGAGTCAATTCTGTTCTGTGTATGCAGGGAAAACTGAGCCTTCAGGTCCGAGGGGACTGTCATACCCGGCACAATCCGTATATCGAAAAGCCCTTCTTCGTATAATATCTGTCGCATCTCATCGTAATTATCCGCCCAACGGAACTTGAATCCATAATGAAGTTTAGTATTCTTGCCTCTGACCTGATCAAGCTTCACCATTGTATGTTTCTGCCGCCATGATCCTTTAACCCTGTTCCCTGATAATCCGGAATGTATGTATAGTCTGCCACCATCTGATCCGTCAAAATACTCCAGTTTGGTGCCTTTCATTGGTATGACTAATAGGTAAGGAGGTTTCCCGATACGTTTTGTATAATAAAGAAATGAACCATTACCCGATATATATTGGTGC
>DOZA01000378.1 GCA_003518245.1 Bacteroidales bacterium
CAAAACTGAAGCTGAGATAAACAGGGAGCAAGATAGTGTGTTGGCTTCATTCAGTCCATTTTTCAATTATGACACATCACTTGTAAACTACGAATTAACCAATTTCAACGCATATTTTAACGAATTTCGCTTAAGTAATGCAGGTTCGGAAAATGAGCTATCAGCATCTGATTATGAACTGGTACGGAGTAAGCTTGAATCAATACTTGATGAGGTTTATGAAACAGGGATATACGAGCGTAATGAATTTACTGAAGAACTCAGGAACCAGAATAAAAGCATTATGCTGGTCAAGGGTACAATTGCAGAGGAGAGTTATCTGAAAGGACTATATACACATAAGGAAGCTTATGAATATGTAAGGAATAAGAGGTTGGAACTGCAGAATGAAATATCTGATAATGTTGGTTTACAGGTATTTGAATTTCTTAATGCAATAAGCCTGGGAGATTTTCTTAAGCCCAATATAAGTTATAATGAGATAAAGTCTGATGCTGAACAGGATAAAATACTCAAGGGCATTAGCCTTACCAGGGGCATGGTACAAAAAGGGGAACTGATCATCTCCAGGGGTGAGCTGGTAAATGACTGGCGTTTCAGGGTTCTGGAATCTTTCCGGCAGGAGTACAGTGAAAGAATAGGGATATATAATTACTGGCTTTTTATATTGGGGCAGATACTGATTGTCAGTGCATGTTTCCTTATACTGTTTTTATTCCTTTACCATTTCAGAAGGGAAGTACTGGAATTGTTCCCAAAAACACTTTTTATTATTCTCCTGCTAACAGTTTTCGTGGGCCTGACCAGGATAGTCATTATGTTGCCAGAGATAAGTATTTACATTATACCATTTGCCATAATACCGATTATTATCAGAACGTTTTATGATCCAAGGCTGGCACTGTTCATCCTCTTGGTAACAATGATGATCACAGGGTTTATAGTTCCAAACTCATTTGAGTTTATTTACCTTAATTTTCTTGGTGGAGTAGTGGTTATTTTTACTCTTACAAATACATACAGGAGGGGAAAGTTGTTTTTTTCAGCTTCAATGGTTTTCCTCACCTTATCGCTGGTATATTTTGGCATAGGTATAATACAGGAAGGTGATATAAGGAAAATTGACTGGTTGAATTATGCGTGGTTCGCCGGTAATTCAGTTCTGATATTATTAAGCTATCCTCTTATCTATATTTTTGAAAAAACTTTTGGCTTTTTGTCTGATGCTACCCTGTTTGAATTATCCGACACTAACCAACCATTATTGAGGCAATTGGCAGAGAAAGCTCCCGGTTCATTCCAACATTCAATGCAGGTGGCAAACCTGGCTGAAGAAGGTGCCAGGGTGGTGGGGGCTAACCCCTTACTTGTAAGGGCAGGAGCATTATATCATGATATAGGCAAGGTGTCAGGATCGGAATACTTTACAGAAAACCAGTCGGAGCAGTTTAATCCACATGATAAGCTTGAACCAGAAAAAAGTGCGGAAATTATTATCGGTCATATCAAACAGGGGCTGGAACTGGCAAAGAAATATAAGCTGCCAACGCAGATAATTGATTTTATAAGGACTCATCAGGGAACAACCAAAGCTTACTATTTTTATAAGCAGTATAAGGATATGTATCCTGAGCGTGACATTGATGCAAGTGTGTTTACCTACCCGGGACCAAAACCATTTACAAAAGAGCAGGCGATACTTATGATGGCCGATGCAGTTGAAGCATCATCACGCAGCCTGGAACAATACAGTGAAGAATCAATCAGGAACCTGGTTGACAATATTATAAACAAGCAGATGGAGGAAAGTCAATTTACACTGGCACCTATTACATTCAGGGATATATCCAGGATAAAAGATACATTTGTCAGCAGGCTTAATACAATATATCATGCCAGGATAAGTTATCCTGAACAGGAGAAGTAATTATCTCATATCAATAATATCTACATCGGGATATTTGGCGGGGTCGAATTTAAAGTATTCGGAGGGATAGTCATTCTTAAGGCTGTATTTGTTCACATCAATATAAAGATCAATACCGTCTTTTCTCCTGTATAATGCACTTACAAGACTGTTTTGTTCATCTATGACCAGCCTGATAAGGCTGAATTCAGTATTTGAGGGATTTTCAGGATAAAGGTCTATGACACTTGCTTTCTCAGATTTTTCCAGAAGCCTGTATTTGAAGTCCTGCTTATAAATATCAAACAGGCTTGTAGGATTTGTCATAAAAGTATTTTCATCAGGATCGGGCAGGCTTACAGTTACTTCCTTAACCTCGGGAGAAAGATTCCATGTAGACTGACCATCAAACCAAATTATATTATCCGGTAATTCAAGTTTATACCTGTTGTTCTTGATAACCAGTTGTCCTTCAGATTCCTGCATTGAGTCTTCTATCTTATCATGTATCCTGAGGTTGAACTTCATACTTACGGATGGTGCTGAAAGAGATTTTTCAGAGAATTTGTCAAGTATTGCTGTTGCTACAGGATCTTTCTGTGCACTGAGTGAACAGAACAGGAATATGAGAGCAGGCAATAATATGTTTTTCATGACATTTTTATTCTAATCCACGCAAAATTTGTTCCAAACTGGCCATATCGGTTATCAGTACTTCTCTTGCCTTGCTGCCCTCATACGGGCCGAGTATACCTGCAGCTTCAAGCTGGTCAACAATTCTTCCCGCACGGTTATATCCAAGCGACATTTTTCTCTGGATAAGTGATGTGGATCCCTGTTGTGTCTGCACTATCAGGCGGGCTGCTTCATCAAACCGGCTATCTCTTTTTCTGAGGTCCACTTCATGAAATCCCTCATTATTATTACCTTCATATTCGGGTAAGATATATGCATCTGTATATCCCTGTTGAGAAGCAATGAAATCGGTTAAACTGTTTAGTTCAGGTGTGTCAATAAATGCACACTGGGCACGTATAAGTTCTGTACCATTATAGATAAGCATATCTCCCCGTCCCACAAGTTTTTCGGCACCCGTACTGTCAAGGATGGTTCGTGAATCTATAGATGATGATACCCTGAATGCCAGCCTTGCAGGAAAGTTAGTCTTTATAGTACCGGTGATTATATTAGTTGAGGGCCTTTGTGTGGCTACTATCAGGTGAATACCTACAGCCCGTGCAAGCTGTGATAACCTCTGGATAGGACCTTCAATTTCTTTCCCTGCAGTCATTATCAGGTCAGCAAATTCATCAATTACAAGTATGAGATAAGGTAAGAATTTATGACCATGTTCGGGGTTCAGCTTTCTCTTCGTGAATACTTCATTATACTCCTTGATAGATTTAACATTTGCCTTTCGTAAAAGGTTATACCTCATATCCATTTCAATGCAAAGCGAATTCAGGGTATAAACAACCTTTTGCGTTTCAGTAATGATTGGATCATCAGTATCTGGTAATTTAGCCAGGTAATGTTTTTCAATCTTATTATACAGGGTTAATTCAACCATTTTGGGATCAACCATAATAAACTTTATCTCGGCAGGATGCTTCCTGTAAAGCAGGCTGGTAATAATAACATTCAGTCCTACAGATTTACCCTGGCCCGTAGCACCGGCTACCAGGAGGTGGGGCATCTTCTGAAGATCAAACATCAGGAGCTCATTTGTTATTGTACGCCCAAGGGCAATAGGCAGCTCATATTTACTGTCCTGAAACATTTTGGTCGTAATAAGAGACTTCATTGACACTATTTCAGGATTTTTGTTTGGCACTTCAATACCTACAGTACCCCTGCCAGGGATAGGGGCTATTATACGGATACCAAAAGCGGAAAGACTGAGAGCAATATCATTCTCGAGCGATTTTATTTTTGCCGTTCTTACACCACGCTCAGGAACTACTTCATACAAGGTTACTGTTGGTCCTACCGTAGCTGATATATGCCTTACCTCTATATTATAATCAAACAGTGTTTTTACTATTGTCTCCTTCTTCTTAATTATTTCAGTATCATCAAATCCTGTTTCTGATTTATGATCATCAAGTAGGTTAACAGGTGGCATCCTGTATGATGATAGATCAAGTCTGGGATCATATCTTTCTTTAAGCCTTTCCATTTCTTCTTCTGAGAGCTGGTCGTCCGCCCTGGCTTTTGTGATTGATATTGATACTCCATTGCCTTCTTCATCGGGTACCACTTCTTTTATTATTGGTCCCCCGCTTATGCCTGCTTCCATCCTGATATCCGGTTCATCATTTTCCTCATTTACTATGCCTGTACCTTCTATATCTTTTTCATCAAGATCTATATTATCATGTCCAGGCCTGTTAATTTTGAATTCCGGATCTGATGCCAGTCTTTCATTTTCTATGATACCTTCCTTTTTCATCCATGGAAGATAGTTACGGATATTTCTAAATGATGGTTTGATACTAAAAACCAGTACCAGGTATGAGGTTAGAATTACAAGCAGCAATATCCCGGTACCCAGCTTGCCAATAAAAGCATTAAGCCATCGGCTGACAAAATAACCATGCGCTCCTCCTGGTCCGCTGCCCAGCATGCCTTCAGCATGTCCGAAAATATATGCCAGTATTACTGATAGTATTATAGTACCCAGAACAAGATCCCTGCTGATCTTAAAAGCTTTTATTCTCCTTATATTAAGCATTCTCAGACCAATGGCTGCTAGTATTACTGGAATAAAAAAAGCAGCCAGACCAAATCCCTTATTAATAAATATATCAGCAAACCAGGCTCCACTCTTTCCTGACCAGTTTTTAACCTGTATTTCAGCTCCGGATATTACACTTGAAGGATCAAAGCTCTGATCAGCTTTCCACCAGAAAAGAAATGCTATAAATGCAAAAAAAAGATAAACTGAAAAACCTGTTATGAGAAGACCGGAAATAAACTTGATCCTTTCATCTCTCAAAACAGAAAATTTGTTCTTATTTGACTGGTTATTCTTCTTTTTTGATCTGCCGACTTTTTTATTTCTTTTTTTCATCCGTGGATAACAGTATAAACAGGAATGTTGTTAATACAAAAAAGATAACTCTGAAATACCCGTTTTTAGTGTGATAAAGGTAGTAATTTTATGTTGATGAAGAAATAATAAGAATTGTATCAAAGACTCATCATACTGGCTATAATATCATTCATTGAATTACGGTCAATTCTTCTGAAATTATCTCCTTTTTCAAAGTCTTTGTCTGGTACCGGCCGCATATAGATGCCCTCAGCCTCAAATTCGACTATGATATCTCCCATCACAAAAAAGAAGTTAATAAGAACCCCATCAATATCTTTAAAAGGATTGAAATTATTTGGATCTTTAATATCAATTTCTTTAGTATACCATATATCATATGTAAAATCTTTCTCAGGAAAATTTACAATGGCTTTCCGGCATTTTAGACCCAGTATTTCGGCAACCTCATCTGTTTCTTCAATACTAATGCTTTGCATAGGATTGATGCCCGGTGGTATTTCACCTGTTATACCCTCGTAATAATATTTTATGCCCAGTATCCTGATGAAGGTCTTTGTTTTGCTTTCCTTTGGTTCGTTAACAATATACACTCCGTTATTCCCAATAGGAGATGTTATTTCCATTAGTGTTTTATTGTTCTTGAACTTAACAATCAAATTGTTTGGCATAAGCTCATCGGGGAGCACAGCATTCCGGTTATGAAAGGTGATATTATAATGAATTTCACCTTCATCAATTGATTTAAGCGATGACTTTCCACAACCCGACAGCCCAACCAGGATCATACAAAATAAGCAAAAGACAACTTTATATCTCACCCGGAATACTTATTTGATTTTTTAATTGTCCGTAAATGTAATAATTTTTTTACAAGTTCATCCCCTTTCAATATTAAGATAAAAAATTTGATAATTTGGTTGTACTTCATACCTTTTTGATCCAAGCGGAATGTTTTTTACACTAAATATTATAGATTTGTGTTTTCCTTATTTTTTAGGTAATCGTGTTGTGTTTTACAAGTCAATTTTATTTTAATAATGATGAAAAAACTTGCAGTTATTGCGCTGGGAGGTAATGCTCTCCTTCGGGGCGATCAGGTTGGTACCATTGAAGAACAGGAGCAGAATACTACGGAAACACTTGAGAATCTGATTTATCTTATCAGGGAAGGTTATAATCTGGTTATTACACATGGTAACGGCCCTCAGGTAGGGAATGTGCTTATGCGGAATGATGCAGGAGAACAGCTTTATAATATTGCCCAGATGCCGCTGGATGTATGTGTGGCTGATACCCAGGGAGGCATTGGTTATATGATAGAAAGAATACTGCGTAATATCCTGAATAAATATGGGATTGAAAAAAATGTGGCATGCCTTGTTACCCAGGTGGTTGTTGATAAAGATGACCTTGCTTTTTCCGATCCACAAAAGAGAGTAGGCAAGATTTATGAAAAAGACGCAGCTGATGATTTGCATAAATCAAAAGGATGGATCTTCAAGGAGGAAGTAAAAGTAAAGGGTGGATATCGCAGGGTGGTGCCATCACCCAGTCCGGTAAGGGTGATGAATGAAGAAATAATAGAAGATATGGCCAGGAAAGGTAATATAGTAATTGCTTCTGGTGGAGGCGGAATACCTGTATATATTGATGAAAATAACGATATCAGACCTTCAGAGGCTGTAATTGATAAAGATATGGCCTCTTCTCTGCTTGCATCAGCTATTGGTGCCGATGAGTTTTATATATTGACTGATGTTCCCTTCGTGTATATAAATTATAAAAAAACGGGAGAAAAAGCACTTGAATTTCTGGATTATGCTGATACAATTAAATACCTTAATGAAGGGCAGTTTTCAAGGGGAAGTATGGCTC
Organism: Bacteroidales bacterium; assembly: GCA_003518245.1. Classification (GTDB taxonomy): domain Bacteria; phylum Bacteroidota; class Bacteroidia; order Bacteroidales; family VadinHA17; genus UBA9300. Next base: position 6,840 of record DOZA01000378.1, read on the forward strand.
CAAAAATCCAGGCATGCCTGAATTTTATTAAGTCGGGTGGATCAAAAAGTGTTATTACAGAGGCTTTTAAGCTTGAGGATAAAAGCTATGGGACCAAGATAACCATGAAGTATGAAGACTAACGACTAACGATCCCGAAAAATACAAATCTTTGATTTGAATATTTTTCGAGAATCCTCGAAAATTCAAGAATTTTCGGGACAAACGACTAACGACGAACGATTTAACAATAATTCAACAATAAAAAAGACATGGCTTACAATTTACGAAACAGGAATTTTCTAAAATTACTGGATTTTGAACCGGTGGAAATAAAGTTTTTACTGGATCTGTCAGTTGACCTCAAAAAAGCAAAATATGCAGGAACTGAGCAGCAAAGACTCAAAGGCAAGAATATAGCACTTATATTTGAGAAATCTTCAACGCGAACAAGATGTGCTTTTGAAGTGGCTGCACTCGACCAGGGTGCTCATGTATCCTATATAGGACCAACAGGATCACAGATTGGGCATAAGGAGTCGATGAAAGATACGGCAAGGGTTCTGGGCCGTATGTATGATGGTATTGAATACAGGGGTTTTGGACAGGATATTGTCGAAGATCTGGGTAAATATGCCGGTGTGCCTGTATGGAACGGATTGACTAACGAATTCCACCCCACACAAATCCTTGCTGATTTTATGACTATGATAGAGCATAGCAATAAAACACTTAATGAAATTAGTTTTTGTTATCTGGGTGATGCCAGGAATAACATGGGCAATTCACTTCTCGTTGGAGCGGCTAAAATGGGTATGGACTTCAGGGCAGCAGCACCTGCTGAAGTACAGCCATCGAATGAACTGGTAGAAAAATGTATGGAAATAGCTTCCCGTAGCGGTGCAAGGATAAATATCACCGATAATGTTGATGAGGCTGTAAAAGGTGTTGATTTTCTTTATACAGACGTATGGGTCTCGATGGGTGAAGCAGCAGAAGTATGGGAACAGAGAATAAAAATGCTTAAGTCATACCAGATAAATAAGGAACTCTTAGACAAAACAGGTAATCCGGATATTAAATTTCTGCATTGCCTGCCCTCTTTCCATAACCGCGAAACAAAAATAGGAGAGGAGATATACCAGAAATACGGGCTCGATGGCATGGAAGTAACCGATGATGTTTTCGAATCGGAACATTCAATAGTCTTTGATGAGGCTGAAAACAGAATGCATACCATTAAAGCAGTAATGGTAGCTACGCTTGGAAGCTGAGAGCAGCAGGCAGGTTTTGAGATGTGTGTTTATGAGTTTGGAAATTGTAGAGATGCAATATTTGGTGTCTCTACATAAAGAATTCCCGTATAAAGTAAAAGGTAATAATAAGTGAGACTGCCAGCTTAAGGCCTATGCCTGCCATAAATCCTATAAGGCTGCCAAAACCTGCGCGAATAGCATAGCTAAAATCACTTTTATAAATTAGCTCTCCTGATACTGCTCCGATAAATGGTCCTATGATAATACCCGGAGGGCCGAAAAACAGGCCTATAAGCAAGCCTATGGTAGCACCTCTGATACCATATTTGCTACCACCGAATTTTTTTGTACCCCATATTGGTACGACATAATCAAAAACAGCCACAATAACTGCCAGAGAGCCCAGTATTATCAGAAGGGTAATATTGAATTCGGCAAATTCAGTAAAGTGAAGAACCAGTAATCCTGCAAAACTGAGTGGGGGACCGGGCAATACTGGTACAAGACAACCAATAATACCAATGATCAATAGAGCAATAGCGAGTACCAGAAAAAGATAATCAACCATGCTTTAGATATAAATGCCTTGTAAGTAACAGGTTTAAAATTATTTAATGTATTTACTTTTCACCGAGATCCTCAAATTCAACTTTTATAAATTCATCTGTTGATTTTGAGTCATCCGTCTTTTCGATTTCTCCTTTTTCTTCCTTAGCAGTATCAACCGTTATATCAGTACCGGCTTCTTCTTCATCAGGCTCTGGTCTTATATCAGAGTTTCTTATGAAAGAGAATACATCTTCAAGGCCGTCACTGAACTTTTCAAAGTCTTCCTGGTAAAGAAATAGCTTGTGCTTTTCATAGAAGAATTTTCCGTCTTTGTTGAATCTCTTTTTACTCTCAGTTATTGTCAGATAAAGATCATTCTTGCGTGTTGATTTTACATCCAGGAAATAGGTCCTGTTTCCTGCCCTGATTATTCTTGTGTAAACTTCTTCACGCCCATTTGATTCATTCTCCTTGCTGTTGCTTAACTCACTCGCTGTGGCTTCATTCTCTTCCTTCATAGAGCTAAATTTAGTTTGTAAATAGTGTTACGTTGTCAAATGTAAGAATTATTTTCATATATCAAAATACACAGCCAATGCACTAAATGGACATACATAGTTTTGTCTGAAACAGAAAAAGAGTATTTTTGCACTCAAATATTTAGTGTTCTTTTGAATGATAAGCAGGAGATTATTACGTATTAAAGCTTTGCTTGTTCTATACGCACATAACAGGAAGAGCGAGGACAGTTTAGAGAAAGCCGAGAAAGAATTGTTACTCAGCCTGAAAATGAGTTACGACCTGTATCACTTTCTTTTACTGCTTATTATTGAGATAATTGATATAGCTGAGGAGAAGATTGAAATTGCCAAACAGAAGAAAATACCTACACGGGAAGATCTTAATCCGAATACTAAATTAATTGAGAACAGGCTCATTAAGCAGCTTGCATATAATAAACAACTGAAAATTTATTCGAAGAAATCAGGACTTTCATGGACACATTATCCTGAAATACCCAGGATATATTATAAAAAACTCGTAGAATCAGATATTTATAAGAAATATATGAGCAGTGAGAAGAATAACTATGCTGAAGATAAGAAACTTATTTCCAACCTTTTTGACCTTATATTAATGCAATCAGACGATCTTGTAGCTATGCTTGAAGAAAAGAGTATATACTGGAATGATGACCTGGATGTTATTTCTATTATGGTGAATAAAACCTTGAGACGATTTAAGGAAACGACAGGTGATGATTACAGGCTGATGCCCTTATACAGGTCAGATGAAGATGAAGTATTTGTAAAGAAATTATTGCGTAAGACAATTCTTAAAAATGATGAGCTGATCGAATTGATTGACTGCAATACAACAAACTGGGAAATAGAGCGTATTGCCCTGATGGATACCCTGGTAATGCAATTGGCAATAACAGAGGTAATGGAATTTCCGGAAATTCCGGTAAAGGTAAGCCTGAATGAGTATATTGAAATTTCAAAGTTTTACTGTACTTCAAAAAGCAGTACCTTTGTAAACGGAATTCTTGATAAGATAGTTAGAGAAATGCGTTCCAAACATTTGTTCAACAAAACAGGGCGCGGTCTTATTGGGGAGCCAGGTTTTGGTGATAATTAAGAAACAGGTAAAAACGAGCTGTATGAGAGTTTTATTTATTACTGTACTACTAGCTACTGGATTATGCTCATGTAATAGTGAACCATCAGTGTTAGAAATAAAAGGCAGTGATGATTCTGGCAGTCCTGAAATAAAATTTACTCAGCTGGTACACGATTTTGGCAAAATTGAAGAGGGTGAAAAGGTAGCCTGCGTGTTTATTTTTAAAAATAGTGGGAATAAAGATCTTTTAATCTCATCTGCAACCACAAGCTGTGGTTGTACCGTGCCTGAATTCGATGATAAACCTATACCTCCTGGAGGAGATGGCAAAGTGGAGGTTGTGTTCGATAGTGTATACCGCCACGGTGCACAGAATAAGACAATTACCATCATGTCGAATGCAAGTAAACCGATGGTGATACTTAGAATAAAAGCAGAAGTAATAACCAAAAATTGATATATTATAATGAATAATCTGGCGTTTTTGTATTTGATGGGTCCCAAACCTGAGGGATCAAATCCATTAGTTACTTTTT
>DOZA01000216.1 GCA_003518245.1 Bacteroidales bacterium
CATACTTGGTCTATAAATTATCTGTATTCCTTAAGGAACTTATTCACATTCCTTTCAATCCGGGCTTCAATATCAGAGATATCCGCCCTTTCAAATTTATCACCGGTAATTTTCTCATACAACTCAATATAACGTTCAGACACTTCATTTACGAATTCACCAGTCATATCAGGAACCTCCTGTCCCGCCTGTCCCTGGAACCCTTTAGACATTAGCCATTCCCTGACAAATTCTTTTGAAAGCTGTTTCTGTGACTGTCCTTTATTAAACCTTTCCTTATAGACATCTGAATAGAAATACCTTGATGAATCGGGTGTATGAATCTCATCAATAAGGAATATTTTACCATCTTTTTTCCCGAATTCATATTTTGTATCAACCAGTATTAAACCATGTTCAGCAGCTATTTCAGAGCCCCTTATAAATAATTCCATACTATATTTTTCCAGCAAGCTATATTCATCATCAGGCACCAGTCCTTTTTTCAATATGTCTTCTTTAGAAATATCCTCATCATGCAAGCCCTGCTCGGCTTTTGTTGTAGGGGTAATAACAGGGTTTATAAATTGCTGGTGTTCTTGCATTCCATCAGGTATAGGTATTCCGCATATATTTCTTGCTCCTGATTTATATGTGCGCCATGAACTACCCGTAAGGTATGCCCTTACAATCATTTCTACCGGATATGGCTCACATTTATGACCAAAAGTTACATTCGGGTCGGGTGATGCAATTTTCCAGTTTGGAACAATATCAGAAGTTGCATCCAGAAACTTGGAAGCTATCTTATTGAGGACCTGGCCCTTATAAGGTATCCCCCTTGGTAATACTACATCAAATGCCGATATCCTGTCTGTTACCACCATAAGGAGGTAGTCATTTTCAATATTGTATACCTCTCTTACTTTTCCATGATATACATCTTTCTGTCCATAGAACCTGAAATTTGTTTTTGTAATTGCCTGTAACATTATCTTGTTAAAATTTAAAGTTACTTCTTTAGATTGTTCTGGATTCTGCGTTTTATTCGGTCTCTTCGTCACTATTACCATTTTCATTTATATTATAAGCTCGTACAATATCTTTAACAAGTTTATGCCTTACAATATCTCTTTCATCAAATTCAATAATAGATATTCCCTCTATACCTCTTAGTATTCTCATTGCCTGCAACAGACCTGATTTTCTTTTATCCGGCAGGTCTATCTGGGTAATATCGCCTGTCATAATAAACTTGGAATTCACACCCATCCTTGTCAGGAACATCTTAAGCTGGTTAATTGTTGTATTCTGAGCCTCATCAAGAATGACAAAAGACTGCTCCAGTGTTCTGCCCCTCATATAAGCCAGGGGGGCAATCTGTATTGTACCGTCTTCAAGCCATGCTTCAAGTTTCTTGAAGTGTATCATATCTTTAAGGGCATCATATAATGGTTGCAGATAAGGATCAAGTTTTTCTTTCATATCACCAGGCAGGAATCCAAGCCGCTCTCCGGCTTCAACAGCAGGCCTTGTAAGAACTATCTTTTTTACCTGCTTATTCTTCAATGCCCTGACAGCCAATGCTATAGCCGTATATGTTTTACCTGTACCTGCCGGACCAACGGCTATCAAAAGGTCATTTACCCTGTACTCATCTACCAGGTGGAACTGATGTACTGTACGAGCCCTTATAGGTTGCCCGCTGATATTAAATACCAGGTTTTCATCCATTCCTCCATTGGTTGCAGCTTTTAGCAGCTCAGGGTCAGAAAAAAGCCTTTCAATATCCTCCTTCTGCAATCTGTTATGTTTTTCAAAAAAGTCTATTAACTCATTAATCCTTATCTCAAATTTTGCTACTTCTTCTTCTTTACCTATAGCCTTAATCTCATTTCCCCTGGCAATAATTTTAAGCTTAGGGAAATAATTACGGATGCTGTCAACCAGCGTATTATTTGCCCCGAAGAAAATCTTGGGATCTATATCTTCTAATTCAATTATTTTTTCAACCATGTTCACCAATAACCTTTTTAAGTAAAATACCTGTGTATTCTCAAAAAAAAACCTTAGGTTTGAATTATACAAAGTAACCTATTTTTTTTACAAGTTTATCATCAACAGTATAAGATTTTGAGGATGCCAGTAATTACTCTTACTACTGAATGGCAAGCATTTGATTATTATAATGGCATAATGAAAGGTAAGCTCACCAGTTTATGCCCTGACACCTTTGTAATCGAGAATGCAAGTGGTTTGAGCCCTTTCAACATCCAAAAGAGTGCATTTGTCCTGAGAAACACCTTTGAGCATTATCCTGCGGGCTCTGTTCATATTATTTGTGTTCAGTCGGAATACAGTGAGAAGAGTCCTCATTTGATTGTTGAAGCCAAAAAGCATTTCTTCATTGGAGCGGATAATGGCATTTTTCATTTACTTCTTAATTCCGATCCTGACAGGATCATTCAGTTGCATACAGGAAAAGAAAAAGGAGTAGTGGATGAAACAAAAATTTTTGCTGAAGCTGCCGCCTCAATAATTAATAGCAAAGATCTGGGGAATATTGGTATTGAGAAGAAGAACATTAAAGAAATGGTACCTTTCAGAGCCACCTTTGAGGAAGATGCTATAACAGGCAGCATTATTTATATAGATACTTATGGCAATGCAATTTCGAATATTACCTATGATTTATTCAACAGGATTTTCAATAAAAACAGTTTCCATATAGCTATTAGGTCTAACAATAATATCATTGACCATATAAGCAGGTCATATAACAGCGAATCGATTGGTGAACTGCTGGCTGTTTTCAATTCCCTGGATCTGCTTGAAATAGGTATTAACGGAACTGATGCTTCCGAATTACTAAGTCTGCAGGTAGGTGATATTATCAGAATTGCTTCTCCATGCAGTGAGAAGAAACCGGGAATGCTTTTTTAGAATATTTATAATGGAATCAGACAGAAGACTAACAGCGTTTAAAGAACTACTGGATATTATGGACAGGCTCAGGGATAGTTGTCCCTGGGACATGAAGCAAACGAATGAATCCTTAAGGAAACTAACAATAGAAGAAACCTATGAACTTGCGGATGCCATACTTGATAAAGACGATAAGGCTATCTGCAAGGAGCTGGGTGATCTGATGCTTCATATAGTCTTTTATTCGCGTATAGGCTCTGAAAAAAAGAGCTTTGATATTACCAGTGTTCTGGAAGGTATCAATAGAAAGCTTGTATACAGGCATCCTCATGTTTTTGGGGATACCCATGTCAGCAGTGCAACGGAGGTCGAAGACAACTGGGAAAAGCTTAAACTTAATGAATCTGATACATACAAACCTGTTCTCTCCGGTGTACCAAAATCATTACCAGCCCTGGTAAAAGCCAACAGGATACAGGAAAAAGTCAGAGGTGTTGGTTTCGACTGGGAGGACAGAAAGCAGGTATGGGATAAGGTTGCCGAGGAAATAAATGAATTTAAGAAAGAGATAACTAAAGGTGATAAAGAAAAGATCGAGTTAGAGTTTGGTGATGTCTTATTTTCGTTAATAAATGCTGCACGACTTTACGAGATTGACCCTGAATCAGCTCTTGAAAGGACCAACAAAAAATTTATCTCCAGGTTTAACTACCTGGAGAAGGAAACTATTCAACAAGGCAAGTCACTTCATGACATGTCGCTTGAAGAAATGGATAAAATATGGGAAAAAGCCAAGGATCTTGAATAAGCTGATCATTTATTCACTGGTCTTACCAGTCTGAATCCTATATTATCATAACCCATGTTAAGGTCAAAGCTTTTAATTCTGGTAAATACATTACAGTTTTCATCGCGATCGATCCAGCTACCTCCCCTGATCACTCGTGATGACCCTTTCTCAGGCCCGATAGGATTTTCATCAGGTGATATGGAATAGTAATCAGCATCGAATATATCCTGGCACCATTCACTCACATTACCTGACATATCATATATGCCCAGGTTATTTGGTTTTAGCTTTCCTATTTTATTAAGACCCCTGCCATTAGGCATAAGCTTACAGGGTGCATTTTTGCTGTTACGGTAATACCAGCCGTAATCATCAAGATCGTTACCACCTGCATATATATTTGAATTATTTCTTCCTCCTTTAGCAGCAAATTCCCATTCAGCTTCAGTAGG
>DOZA01000384.1 GCA_003518245.1 Bacteroidales bacterium
CTCTGCTCCCAGTCACCATCAAACCAGAAAAGGTCAGGTTTATATTTCTTGCTTATCTCCGATATCTGACCGTGATTAAATTCTATGAATGAATCATGTCTCACGGGATCATCCTCGTACCTTTTTATCTCACGGGTAAAATTGGGATAATCAGGATGCGACCAGTCAAGCAATGAGTAATAAAGGCCTACTTTTAGCTTTTTTTTACGTAGCTCTTTCACAAATGGTGCTATCAGGTCTCTTCCTGCCGGTGTTTTGTCAACTACATTCAGGTCGCCGTAACGTGAATCCCATAATGCAACACCATCATGATGCTTGCTCGTGATAACGGCATAGCGTGCACCACTTTCCTTTATAAGTGATGCCCACTCTTCAGGATTATACTTATCGGCAGTAAAACTTTTTAGCTGATACATATAATCATTATAGGGGATATAACCGTTGAAGAATGACCAGGATTCATCAATGCCATTCACCGCGTAGATACCCCAGTGGATGAATATACCGAGCCTGGCATCACTGAACCATTGCATCCTTTCAGCCTTTTGCTCATCACTTTCCTGTGCGATAAGAGGCATATTGACACAGGCAAACAGTAGAATAATAAAAGCATGTAGCAATCGTGTTCTCATAATTATTTTTTTAATCTTACCTGTCCTTAACACTTGAGCCCCTGATCACCAGCTCGGTCTTGATCACTCTTTTCTGGTAAGGACGTTTCCTGTCCCTGATACGGTCAAGCATAAGGCGGGCAGCCTCTATACCCATATCATAACCATGCTGGTCAATAGTGCTCAATCCCGGGTCGGTAAGTCTGGATAACTGACCGTTGGTAAAACCAACAATAGCTACATCGTCGGGAACATGGAAGCCCAGTTTTTTAACTATATTGAGCGTCTGGGCAGCTGTAAAATCGTTTACACAGAAAAAAGCATCAGGAGGAGGTGTTCGCTTCATTATGCTGGGTACTATCCATTCGGCTTCCTGTACCTGGTCGCATTTAACAATATTTTCTTCTGTAACACCGTACTGGAACTCATTCAATGCTCTTATATAACCCTCAATCCTGTCCTTGGAAATAATCAGGTTAGGAGGACCCGAAAGGTGCACTATCTTCTTTCTTCCTTCAAGAATAAGATGCTTGGTGGCCATATAAGCACCTTCTGAATCGTCAATAATAACCATGTCACTTTCAACCTCTCCCGATATCCTGTCAAAAAATACAAGTGGTATATTCTTCTTCTTTAGCTCATGAAAATGCTCGGTATTACGTGTAAGCTTCGAAATAGAGATAAGAATACCATCAACACGACTGTTAACAAGGGTCTGAATACTGTTTACTTCCTTTTCATACTCTTCATTCGACTGGCATATCATAATATTATAACCATTCTCATTGGCATGGTCCTCTATGCCACTGATGACTGATGAAAAGAAGTAATGTATTATTTCAGGAACTACAACCCCCAGTGTTTTACTGGCGCCGCCTTTAAGGCTCAGGGCAATGGGATTGGGCCTGTAATTCCATTTATCAGCAAGGTTGTTAACCAGCTTTTTTGTCTCAGGGCTTATATCAGGATGATCCTTCAGGGCCCTGGATACCGTTGATGGCGAAATCTGGAGCTCCCTGGCTATATCCTTGATGGTAACATTATCCTTATTCATAACCTGTCTAAATAGGACTCTCAAAGTAAAAGTAGTTATTTTTTTTCTATTTCGTCTCAGTCAGTTAATGCATGAAGCGATGATTTCAATCGTTTGCGGAAACGATTGCAGTAAAATACTGAAAAAGAATTGGATAGAAAAGATAATCTGACGAAATTTACATTCTGAAGCACAATCTGTACTCAATACTCAATATTTGAAATATATATTTTTTACCTGAACCTGATTTTACATAAACTAATATATCTCAGAAATGTGTAACCCGTTAATAAACAAAAATCTATGAACAGATTATTGATGCGGCGACTGATGATTTTCATCGCCGGTATTATGATGAGCAGTGTCCTTTTCGGTCAGCAGATTACTGTTACCGGAACGGTGACTGATGCATTGGAGGGCATCACCTTACCCGGGGTTAATGTGCTTATTAAGGGCACCACAATGGGTACAACCACTAATGCAGTCGGAGAGTACAGCATAAATGTCAATCCTGACGCTGTACTTGTATTCTCTTTTATTGGTTATTTCGAGCAGGAAATTTCTGTAAATAACCGCACTATAATTAATGTCGTTCTCGAGGTCAATGTAATGGAAATTGCAGAGGTTGTTACCATAGGTTATGGAACAGTAAAGAGAGACGACCTTACGGGGTCGGTTGCGGCAATTAGTGCTAAAGACTTTAACCGCGGTTCTATTACCACGGCACAGGACCTGCTGGTTGGTAAAACAGCAGGTGTTGTTATTACAACATCTGATGGCGCACCGGGTAGCGGTTCTACAATACGTATACGCGGAGGATCATCACTTAATGCTTCTAATGATCCCCTGATAATAATCGACGGAGTACCTATCGACAACAGTAATGTATCAGGTAGTGCCAACTTCCTTGATTTTGTTAATCCTAACGATATTGAAACCTTTACGGTACTTAAGGATGCTTCCTCAACCGCGATATATGGTTCAAGGGCATCGAACGGTGTAATTATTATCGAAACTAAAAAAGCCAGGCAGGGCAGCCCGCT
>DOZA01000127.1 GCA_003518245.1 Bacteroidales bacterium
CGGTTCAGATATTATTTCGTTTTGTTTTTCTTCAAATTCAAGTTTGCTCCTTGAATCATCAAAAATCTCAATGTTTTTTGATACACCTGTCCTCATTATATCATCTGAAGAAATAGACTTAACACCCAGGGTCAGGTTGATTTCATAGCTTCCGCTTTTTGTGTAAGTATGAGTAACAGCAGGACCATCAGCCCAGGTACCGTCACCAAAATTCCATTTAAATTCGAGAATCTCATAACCGGGAAGATAAGATCTCAGTCCGTCACATTCAACTGATTCGCCCTTAATAGAAGCATATGGGCAGTTAATATAGGGTTGTTCAATATCTCTTAAGCTAATATTAGATCTTAGCTTATTACAGAAGATCCTGCCAGTTGCGATGTCAATTATATCAAGTTTTATGCTAAAATCCCCCGGTCCGGGGAAGCAGTATTCCACCTCAGAACCGATAAATGTATCACCATTTTTAAAGTTCCAGCGGTATTCCAGTTTATTCCTGTCAATAACCACTGATCCTGAATCACTGAAAATAAAACAATATTGGTTCTCTTTCTGAATATTACTATAGAATATCTGAGGCACCATTGTATTGAAATGATATATATCAACCGTCCCATCCCTGTCAGAAGAAAAATAACCTTCGTTCATTAGCGGGTCGGTTACTATTCCAAAATCATTATCAACAGAGTTTATTGGTGCATCTATATGTACAGGTTTGAGCCACTCATTGCCAGACATACGGGAAAAGAAAATATCCTTGCCTCCCAATCCCCCATGCCCGTCTGATGCAAACAATAGTTCCCCTGACTCGTTGATAAAAGGATATGCCTCATTCCCTTTTGTATTAATAGCAGGGCCAAGATTAACGGGATCCCCTGACCAGTAATTTCCTTTCCAGTCAATATAATACAGATCCATTCCGCCATAGCCTTCAGGATCATCCGAGGCAAAATAGAGCCTTTTACCATCAGGGGATAAATAAGGAGTGGTAGTATTATACCATTCATTGTTTATTCTCATCTCCCTGGTATTTTCCCAATCATCATCACCTGTGGCATAAAAAATACCCAGTTTGTTCCTTAAGTTGGCGTTATTCCTTAGCTTTCCTTCAACATGCAGGTTTCTTGAGTAATATATTGTATCGTTACCCTGGCTGAAAGACACAGGTCCGTCATTGTATCGTGTCATAAGATTCTTAGATAGAAGTTCAGGACTCAACCATTCTCCTTCAGTCGTTTTCCGGGTATAGAACATATTAAATACTCCATTATTCCCTGTATTCGAATAATTAAAGAATGAACTTGCGTTCCTGTTGGAAATAAAAACCAATCCTTCTTTATAATAAACCGGACAGAACTCATTATATCTGTCTGAACTGAAAGAAGTTTTCTTAATAGTATATGTTTCTGCCTGTCCGAGAATGAAGGACTGAACTAAAATATATATCAGGAGGCTGATCCCGGTTCTTTTATACATATTGTCTTGAGTGATATCTATTATAAAATCCTGTTTTAAAAATTCAATGGGTTTATTGCTTCCACATTATACTTAAATAAGTATCTTAACATAATCTCATGCGAGCCGTTGCTATATCTCCCGAGCTGGCTGAGTTCAAAGTTATAAGTATATGCGATCTTCAGCTGGTCAGATGGCTGAACCTGGAGCAAAGCAGCAGCAGAGCGATTATTCCTGTACGAACCTCCCAGCCACAACCTGTCAAACAAACAAAAATGTGCATTCAGGTCATACTGAAACCTGGATGAAGAGGGTATTGAGGAATATCTCAGAAGGACTGAAGGATATATTTTAACCTTCTCCCCTGCATCAATCATATAACCTGTATTCAGCAGGTAATTATAATTACTGATTATCTTATTATCAAACCCGTATTTATTCTCGGTAAAATCGAAACTATAGCTTAAAAGTCTTGGGATTGAAATACCTACAAAATAATTATTAACAGAATAATGCATGCCAAAGCTAAAGTTAGGAACAACAAATGTTCTTGAGTCGGTCAGGTATATTTCATCCCCGGGGTCAATTACTATAAGATTAGAAAATGCAGTATTTGTAAGTATAATACTTGCCCCGAGTCCAAATGACAATACACCCTGTTCCATATGTATCCTGTAAGCATAGCTGGATGCAATCTGGTTTTCCCTGGTAACACCTATCTTATCACTTGTCACCATCAGGCCAAGTCCAAGTTTTTTATCAAGAAGAGGTGCATCGGCACTGAATGTTATTGTTGTTGGTGCACCTTCAACACCGGCCCATTGCTTACCATAGAATGTTGATAGGTTCAATGCTCCCCATCCGCCTGCAGAGGCCGGGTTTATTGATATGGGGTTTAAAACATACTGATTGGTTATAGGTGTAGTCTGCCCGTTAACCATATGAACGGTTAAAATCACAAAAGATATTGTTGCTATAACTTTCTTCATATTATCTCTGTATTACTATATATCCATTATAAGCTTGACCATTAGCAGGTCTTATAGAAACGAAATAGGTGCCTTCAGGAAGTTGATTTCCTTTCTGATCCACTCCGTCCCAGCTGTTATCGTAATTATCATTTTTATACACCAGGGCACCTCTCCTGTCAAAAATTATTAATTCAGTTTTACCCATTGATTCAATACCCTGCAGTACAAAATAGTCATTCTTCCCGTCAAGGTTAGGTGTTATAAGGGTTGGGACCAGGAGGTCATTCACAATTATGCTTACAAAATCTGTTGCCACCGGGCATACACCGTTTGATACTGTCCAGAGAAAAACATTCTCGTTCAGAGAGAGGCCGGTGACCGGAGTTACAGGTAATGTATCGTTCTCTATGGTTCCTGATCCTTTTACTACTTCCCATTTACCATGCCATTCAGGTATCGGTGCTGCATGGAGCTCAGTATGAAACACATAATTCAATACCTGGTCAGGGCCTGCATCAGCAACAGGTGGCTGTTCCACTGTTACAACCACCGGTTTTATATCAAAATAACCCGATACAGTAGTTCCCATAATGTAATATGTTCCTTCAGTAGCTTCTGCAGGTGTCAGGTATTCAGATGTAGCCTCACTGTCCAGCCAGTATGTATAGGTAAGCCCCGGTGTTGAACCTTCCGTTATGTAAGCAGCTGTTAAATCGACTGTCCCGGGATAACATACAGGGTCAGGATCGGTTATCACCAGTGTCGGTGTCCCGGGTGTTGAGATAACCACCTCGTCTGATTTAAGTGATGTACAACCATAAGAATTTGTCACTTTGAAAGTGAATACTCCCGGTTCAAGGCCGGTAATTGTTGTACTCGTATCGATACCGCTGGTAATAACATTTCCCGGGCTTCTGGTAACAGTCCACGAACCGGATGCCGGCAAACCATTTAATACCACACTTCCCTTAGGCACCTCGTATGTTGGCTGTACAATCATCCCG
>DOZA01000154.1 GCA_003518245.1 Bacteroidales bacterium
ACTTTTATCTTGAAAATATATTCGTACTTTGATTGTGCAAGCTCTGACTCGGCATTCAGCAGCTGTGCCTTCGCAGTATTGTATTCGACAGGAGTAACCATTCCTACGTTAAATCTTTGCTCGGTATACCTGAATGATTCCTGCATTGACTCCACGGCTTTCTGGCTTGCGATATATGACTTGAGGCTTGCCTGTGCATCGGCATATGCCTGCTGTATGTTCTTGTATAACTGTTTTCTGGTATTCTCAAGGCTGTACTGGCTGTTTATTATATTAATCTTTGAATTACTGATGCCTGTATTAACCTGCCAGCCATTAAAAACAGGAATGTTAAAAGTAAGTCCTATACCATAATTAATATTATCATTTATCTGGTCAGCGAAGGGGTATTCACCATAAAGAATACCTTCAACCGGATCAATGCCCAGTATCCTTTGCCTAATTGATGAATAGCCGGTGCTGAAAGTAGTGTTCATAGTGAGGCGTGGGCTTCTTCCTCCTTTTGCAATCTTAAGGTCATATTCTGCACTTTTAAGTTTCAGTTCTGCACTTTTAACCTCGGGTCTTGTTTCCTTTGCTGTATTGTAAATATCATTTACATTTTCAATGATGTATCCTGTCTCGCCGATGATAATATCAGGAACAATTATTTCGAAACCATTCACTGAATCCAGCTCCAGTAGCTGGACAATATTCAGGTAAGAAAGATCAAGCTGGTTTTTCATGTTTATTAATTGCAGTTCCTCCCTTGCTGCCTGCGCCTGTATTTCAAGCAGGTTACCTCTCGGAAGGCTGCCAGCCTCAACCATTTTGCCTGTTTTTTCTATTTGTTCCCTTGTTGTTTGAAGCTGATTACCGGTTACAGTTACCAGTTCCTTGTTAAGCAGTATCTGGAGGTATGCAAGGGCTACATTAAGGGATATATCGTCCTTTATACTTTGCAGGTCATGGAAGCTAGCATCTACATTATACCTGTTCCTGATTATTGTATTATAGTTCTGCAGCCCACTGAAGAGGGTTAAACCGGCACTGGCGAAAACCTGGTTTGACCTGACATTTTCCTCTTCGGTAAACTGGTACGTGGTTTCGTCAAGAGCCCTACCGAACGACCAGTTATTAGTCGCTGTTCCATTGAGTGAAGGAAGGAGACTAAATTTGGATTGCTCCAGTGTATTTTCCTGTAGCTCGGTTTGCAGTTCCTGCTGCTTGATCATGATGTTATTGTCAAGAGCATGATTTATACATTCTTCGAGCGACCAGTACCTGTCCTGCCCTGAAATATTAAATACTATACCTGAAATGACAATAAAGAATAATGCAATTTTTCTCATTCCTGTTAAATAATTTTTTCTTTTATAAGCCGCTAAGATAATTAATATACTTTAGAATAATTATTTGCTTTAATTATATGTAAAAAAGCCATAATTTTCAAATGGATATGTAAATATTGAATCTTCATTTGCGTATATTTGTAAACCGTATAAAAAAATCAGATCAATGACAAGAAAAAAATTAAAACTTGAGCCAGGAGTACTCTTTGGTGATGAGGTAAAAAAATTGCTTGATTATGCCAATGAAAATAATTTTGCCCTGCCGGCGGTTAATGTGATAGGAACCAATTCGGTAAACGCTGTGCTGGAGACAGCACGTGATGTTAATTCACCGGTGATAATTCAATTCTCCAATGGTGGAGCACATTTCTTTGCAGGAAAGGGGCTGACCAAGGAAGATCAGATAGGACCAATAGCAGGAGCTATATCAGGAGCATTGCATGTACATAATATAGCTGAATATTATGGAGTGCCCGTTATACTTCATACCGATCATGCTGCTAAAAAACTACTTCCATGGATAGACGGTCTGCTTGAGGCAGGAGAAGAATTCTATGAGATGAATGAAAAACCACTTTTCAGCTCACATATGCTCGACCTTTCAGAAGAACCTATCGAGGAGAATATTACAATAAGCAAGGAGTATCTTAAGCGTATGGACAAAATAGGTATAACCCTGGAGATTGAGCTTGGAGTAACAGGAGGTGAGGAAGATGGTGTTGATAATGCCGGTATCGACAGTTCAAGGCTGTATACCCAGCCTGATGAGGTGGCATATGCCTATAAGGAGCTTTCTGCCATAAGCCCTAATTTTACAATAGCAGCTTCATTCGGCAATGTACACGGTGTATATAAACCAGGTAATGTTGAACTTAAACCGATAATTCTCAAAAACAGCCAGGAGTATATACAGAAAAAATACAAAACCAAGCCCAAGCCTGTGAATTTTGTTTTCCACGGGGGATCAGGTTCAGAAAAACATCTTATAAAAGAAGCCATTGAATATGGAGCGGTAAAAATGAATATTGATACTGATATGCAATGGGCCTTCTGGAATGGTGTCAGAAAGTACGGTGATGAAAAAAGAGAATATTTGCTGGGGCAGATAGGAAACCCGGAAGGGGAAGACAAGCCTAACAAGAAGTTTTATGATCCCAGGGTATGGCTCAGAAAGGGCGAGGAGTCATTTGTTGAGCGCCTGAAAGAGGCCTTTGATGACCTTAATGCTACCGGTATATTATAAGTTATAAATATATAATCTCCATGTAGCCAGGCTATTACGCCCTGGCTATTATATTTTTGTTAATAAGTATTGACTGCAGGGAATAGCTAAGACAGTTAAAATCATAATTTTATGACGGTATTCATAATAATCCGGATTGAGACGACTCAGGAAAAAAGAGGAAAGACTGAAAAGGAACAATCGCCTAACCCTTATGCTCAACAGCCGTGAGATGAGGGCCGTGAATGTCTACTGTCAGCGTTACCGTGTAAAGAACAAGTCACATTTTCTTCGTGAGACTATAATGAATGCCATCATCAAGAAATTTGATAATGATCTGCCCAGCCTGTGGGAGGAAACCGGGCCTGACCTGTTCTCACCTGATAAGGAACCCGTTGATCTCGAACGGTGAAGATACGCTAAGCCATTTTTTATTATATGAGATGCCGCTTAAGATAGTGATATAATCATCATATAACGGGTTAAGCTTTATTGTTAATGATCCATCAGCCGGACCAGAAAAAGAAAAGTATGAAAGGGTCCTGCTTAGAAATGGGAAATCTGAATTATACAGGGTGGTATTAATAATCTCACCTGAAATAGTTGGACCGGGCAAACTTAGTGAAAGAACCCGTGATACCTCGGGGAGGTCAAGACCTGCCATATCACCGTTCATGGATATGAAATTAACTACACCGGCAAAACCCTGGTTGCCATGAATATACAGTGAATTGATTATATCAATCTTTCTAAAGCGCTCAGGTGGAAGATCAAGAAATCTGCTGTAACTGAGAAGTGGTATACCATCAATCAGGATAAGCGGATTATAAATCCTGGGCATGGGCTCTTCTCCAATAACCTTTATGATATAGTCATCAACATTTTTCCTGACAGTAATTTCTTTTACAACTTCAAAAATCAATTCCCTCATATCCGGGAGTTTTATATAATCATCAATGAAGATAACCCTGTCTGGATTACCATAGAATATACTTCCGGTATCAGGTATTGAGCTGTCCCTGTCAGTCATGATCAAAGTAGTATCGCGGTAGATATTTTCAAGCCTGTAGTCAGTAATCATGTCTCTGACATATTTTATCTCCTGATCAGTAAGATATATATTCTTTAATGGCACGGGGCCTGAAAGGGGCTCAAAATCAGGATTTACAGAAAGTTTAATATTTGCGGCCTCTCTGCTGGTAACGGAAAGCAACAGGTCTTTTGAACCTTCAATATCTTCAAGGGCAAAGTAATAACTGCCATCCGGGAATACGCATGTTGTTTTAAAAATATTATCAT
>DOZA01000010.1 GCA_003518245.1 Bacteroidales bacterium
TGATAAAAACGCGAGTAATATGTTTATCGCCAGTTCTGTTTTCAATCATGGCACTGATTGATTTATTGCCTGGATTAAACACAATATCAGATTCTTTCCTGAAACCATCTCTTTCCATTTCTATCCCCAGGCGTTCATTATCAGTAACCACCCAGAACCTGCATCTCAACCCATCACGGGGATTGATATACAGTTCATTTCCTTTATTCTTTAAGCTGCCACCGTAAGCCAGCCAGCCGAATATAGGATCTTCAGCAAGTAATGTACATGCCATCCTCACAGCCGAACCATGTCCCAGGTCCTGTTCACCATCATAGTACCATGCTCCTCTTTCAACATCTTTTCTTATCCATGCCCTACCCTTCTTTGATGACATAAATGCCCATCCTGTAGCCCCGTCATTCTCTTTCCCCGGTGCCCAGTATCCGTAATTACTTTCTTCAGTACCTGTATTCATTAGCGACCAAGCACTAAGGTATGACGCATATCCAAGCTGTAGCCAGTTCCACGGCTCATCCGAGAATCTCAATCCATAATCAAGGATTGACCAGCCTCCCATTCTTGCCATATACGACAGGCAGTGCCTGTCGGAACTGATTGTAAAATCAGAACCCAGCAAAAAGTATTTTGTCTCGAGCCACCCTCTTACAGCAAGACCGGCATAATGTTGCTGCTTCATAAAATCAAGTGCGTCTTTCTTACTTACAGTCGGATGAGACCACCATTTATGCAGCTTTACATCATACCATAAATTAGTATCAGGTTTCATATTTGTGGTTGCACCATACCGGGCGAAGGTATATGATGATTCAAATGCGGTACGGTCAATAGCATACTCCGATCTGTAGGGATAATCATCATCATATATAAAATATTTAACTTTCTTTTCATATTCATTGCGTAACCATGAAGCTTCTTTCTTCCTGTCGGCCTCTTCAAGGGCCAGGATAAGATCTTCAATAACCAGTTCATTGTAGCAGCCCCATTTATATGTATCATACCAGGGCAGTATTTCATACGGATAGGTGAAATACGCCTTTGCTGTGTGCCATGCCCTTTCAAGGTATCCGTCGGCATCAAGATAACTGACTTTATCAGGATACATTTTCGCTATCTGGTACATATGGTAGTACAGCATCACTATGTGAGGATAGTCATATGACCGCCATACATTCATCTTATCGAGATTGGAGTTTTTAACACCTGCTCTCAACCGGGGATCCCTGTTAACCATCCAGTTGGGCGTACCGTATATTCCATAAGGATAAGGTTTCTCCTTATCAGTTCTCTGCAGGCCTCCCCATACAAAATTCTCAAGGTAGTACTCAACAGAAGCTATCTCTTCCTCGTCCGGGTAAAAAACATTCTTCGCTGCCACATAAGGTGCCTTACACAGTGCAGGATCATCGCAGGCAAGCACATAACCCCACCAGTAATCGAAACCGTCGGTATTTTCAGGGCCCCTGAGAACCCCGTTTTTCATATCGTAAACAGAATATAGTCCATCCCACCATTTACCGGGAACAATATGTTGCTGGCTTTTTACAATAAACGAAGATCTTTTCTTGAATAAAGTTTCAAGGTCTTCCGTAGAAAAAAACTCAAGGTGATTGGTAAGTTTGTTGCCGTAATCAACAAACAGCATATTTTCACCCAGTTTCTTAAACTTTATACCATATATACAATAGTCATCATCAGTTTTCTTTATAAACCTGATATCCGTATTTTCAGGATACTCGGACCTTATTTCTTTAATTTCGTCTTTTGAGCGAATAGCTACCTTTGCTTCAAGGTCTGCAGGTATGGTCATTCCTGGCACCACCCTGATGTCAAGCAAACCGTTTTCATAAAGTATATCCCTTAAATCGTCATAGCTGTTTGCCCATTCCATCCTGAAGCTGTACTCCAGTTCAGATCCTTCCTGACCGGAGGGAGCAAGATCAGCATAAGTGTGCTTGTAACGCCAGTTACCTGCCTGGATGTTACCGGCATGACCTGAATGTATGTATACCTGGTAGCCGGGCTCATTATCAAAATACTCCAGTCTTGTACCTGGCATCGCCATAAGTATAAAATATGGAGGGTTGCCTGAAGGTCTTACAAAGTATATAAATGATCCATCACCAGAGATATAATGATGTTTTGTAAAACCTTTTTCGAAAGTTTGCTCAGGATCACTGCCTCTTGGTCTGTTCCATGGTACAGGTATGGCAAAATCACCGATCTTAACTGGAAATTTCATTTCAGTTTTCAGTTTAATTTTCCAGTTAAGACCTCCATTGATGGCAGAGAATTCCTGTTCGAGTCTCATTGGCATTCCTCTAATAAAATGACTGTACCTAACAGTATTCTCCTCAGCTGTCATTTCGGTATTTTCCATATTATGAGAAAGCCAGTCACCTTCTGCTATCCGATAAGTTATTGATGGGCGACCGAACCTACCTGCAACAGGACTTGCATTGTACGGATCATCATTGCAGTTAATGGATGATATTCCCATACGTGTAAAGTCTGCACTCAGATTACCACTCGAGAGTGTAACAACTCTCTGAGACCATGCACTCGTACCTGAAAAAAGTATCAACGAGGTAAAAAAATGTAGTACAATTAGCTTAGTTTTGATCATATACTTTAATATAAATGTTCATTATTCTTCCGTTGAACTCTGACTCCTTTTTGACAAAGATTAGAATCCATGAGGACCTTCATAATATGTTAGCAAAGAACCTTCAGCATGTTCTGTGGACTTTATACTGGTATTTACAACAAAAGACCGGCCGCCAAAATAAGGAAATTCAATATCAACAACTATCTCACCATGGCT
>DOZA01000332.1 GCA_003518245.1 Bacteroidales bacterium
CATGGCTTTACCCAGCATCTTGGTTTTGAGCCATTCTATTGTTTTTTGTATTCCTTCTTTTTTGTTAAGATCATTAATGTCAAGACCTGTATAACTATCGGACGAATTAATATAAGTGCCGTCTTCCGTCCAGCATGCCTCTCCTGCTAATATTTGTTTCTTCAGAGCATCATCATCTGTGTCAGGGTTCATTATACATTCAACAGAAAGACCAAATTTGCCGGCAAATTCGAAATCTCTCTCATCATGTGCCGGAACAGCCATTATTGCACCTGTTCCATAACCTGTGAGTACATAGTCGGCAATCCAGACAGGTATCTTTTTATTATTAACAGGATTTATGGCATATGAGCCTGTAAACACACCAGTTTTTTCCTTTGCCAGGTCGGTACGATCGAGATCCGATTTCAGGGATGCTTCTTTAATATATTTATTTACCTCCTTCTCATACACTTTAGTTGTAAGCTTTCTGGTCAATTCATGTTCAGGGGCCAGGACCATATATGTAGCTCCAAAAAGAGTATCGGGTCTGGTAGTAAATACTGTAATAATATCATCATATACATCAAGATGGAATTTTACTTCTGCTCCTGTTGATTTGCCTATCCAGTTACGCTGCTGATCTTTGATGCCTTCTGACCAGTCAAGATCATCAAGTCCCTTTAGTAATCTTTCTGCATAAAATGGTATGCGCAGCATCCATTGCTTGAGGTTCATTTTTTCAACCTTGTGACCACATTTCTCATGTGATCCATCTGTAAGCACTTCTTCATTAGCACATACAATTTTGCAACTAGAACACCACCAGACCAGTGCATCATTATAGTAAGCCAGACGTTTGCTATCAGTATATTTCCTTACGGAGGCGGCTCCCTTGCTTTTAATTTCTTCAGGAATCTCCAGTTCATCTATATGCCTTCCCTTCTGCTGTTTTTCATCATACCAGGTGTTATATAATTGGATAAAAATCCACTGGGTCCACCTGAAATAGTCCGGATCGGTAGTATTTACTTCTCTGTCCCAGTCATAGCTGAGCCCTATCTCCTTTATCTGACGCCTGAAAGTGTCACAGTTTTGATTTGTAATAACAGCGGGATGAGTACCTGTTTCCATAGCATACTGTTCAGCCGGCAAGCCAAAAGCATCCCAGCCCATTGGATGAAGGACATTAAATCCTTTCATCCTTTTGTATCTAGCCACTATATCAGTGGCAGTATAACCCTCAGGGTGCCCTACATGAAGACCTGAGCCTGAAGGGTAGGGGAACATGTCAAGGATATAATATTTTTTCGGATTACTAATATCATCACCTGTTTTAAATGTTTTATTCTCTTCCCAGTATTTTTGCCATTTCTTTTCTATTTCCCTGAATTTATATTCCATCGCGGCAATTGATTTACGATTAATGATTTGGTTTGCGAAATTATGAAAAACTTATCAATTATCATTATCCTGTAATGGCTTTGAAATATCAGTCACAGAAGTTAATTTAGCAGCATCAAATGGTTCCGTAGTTCAAATGGATAGAATGACAGATTCCGGTTCTGTTGGTTGGGGGTTCGAATCCCCCCGGAATCACATACATGCCAAAGGTTTGCGAACCTGGTATGCTATAATGATGCGAAAGGAAAAATAATGTATAAATATTTGTTTGGTCCTGTACCTTCGAGGCGGCTGGGAATGTCACTGGGTGTGGACCTTGTTCCAAAAAAAGTCTGTTCACTCAACTGTGTTTATTGTGAAGTAGGTAAAACAACAAAGCTTACAACTGAAAGGATAGAATATGTGCCCTTTAAAAGGGTTAAGGATGAAATAATACATTTCTTCAGGAATAATCCTGATCCTGACTTTGTAACTTTCTCAGGCTCAGGAGAGCCCACTCTCAATATACGCCTGGGTGATGTGATGGATTTCATTAAGGAACTTAAACCTGACATACCAATTGCAGTATTAACAAACGGCACATTACTTTCTGACCGGCAGGTAAGAAAAGAACTTCAGGGTGCAGATATTGTTCTTCCTTCGCTTGATGCGGCTACTCGGGGTGTTTTTACACGTATAAACCGCCCGGCTCCAGGAATTGATATTGATAATTATATACGGGGTCTGATAGATTTCAGAAAAGAATATAAGGGGAAGATACACCTTGAAATATTTGTACTGCCGGGATATAATTATGAACGGAATGAATTGAAGGAACTCAGGAAGGCCATAATAAGGATTAACCCGGATTCAGTGCAATTAAATACCCTTGACAGGCCTGGTACTGTTGATAATCTAAGGTCAGCAGGCAGGGAGGAATTAGAAGAAATTGTAGAATCGTGGGGACTGGTTAATGTTGAAATAATTGCTGCTGCACCTAAAAGGAAAGAAGTACAATCATATCGTCATGATGCCGAAGAAGCAATTATCGGAATGATAGCCAGGCGTCCGTGTACAATTGATGACCTGAGCGAAACACTGGGTATGCATGTAAGCGAGATCAACAAGTATCTTGATGTTCTGGAATCGGAAAATAAAATACAACCTGTACGACAGGATCGAGGGGTTTTTTACAAACCGGCGTGATGGCGTTTCAAGAATCCCTGACTTTCCCAATAATTCAAATTAAAAAGTTTATTATAAATTAACCTTTTCCTGAAAAAGACGGACAGAACCAAAAGCCAATGAAAAGAAGTATTATTACTCTTATTCTGACTGTGCTGACAATCATAAGCCTTTTTCCCCAGTCAGATCCTCTGAAACCATTAAAGACAGACATACCTCCTGAAATAGATGGGTTACTTAATGACAGACTGTGGGGAATTGCTCCCTCGGTATCAGGGTTTAAATCTTTCATACCCGATTTTGGTAAAGACCTTGATTTCAAAACAGTAGTATATATGGCCTATGATGAGGAAAACCTCTATTTTGCTTACAGGTGCTTTGATGATGAGCCGGATAAGATAAAAGCTTCAGTTAATTCAAGGGATAATATACTTCATGATGACTGGGTATGTATAAACCTGGATAGTTTTAATGACCAGCAATCATTATACGCTTTTTATATAAACCCCCATGGCATACAAATGGACAGCCGTTTTGCTGGGGGGCTTGAAGATAATAGTGTTGATTTTGTATGGTACAGTGCAGGAGCATTATTCGATAAGGGATACACTATTGAAGTGCAGATACCTCTTAAAAGCATCCGTTTTTCAAACAGGGAGCCTGTTGAGATGGCAGTATTTTTTGAGAGAAAAATCAGCAGACAGGCTACACAGGGGTCATATCCTCCAATGGACCCTGCTAAGGGTTTTGCCTTTCTTACCCAGATGAAGCCGATGATATATAATGATGTTAAGCATTATTCCCTTTTTGAGATACTACCGGCATTTACTTACTTATACCGTAACCGGCATACTGAAGGCGAGATGGGTAATGATGAGCGCTTGCCAAAGTTCAGCCTTACTACCAAGTACGGTATTACGTCACAGTTAATACTCGATGGAACGCTTAATCCTGATTTCAGCCAGGTTGAAGCTGATGCGGGCCAGGTAGATATTAACCTGCGGTACAAGGTTTATTATCCTGAGAAAAGACCATTTTTCCTGGAAGGACATGATAATTTCAATTTTGCTGCTACCCAGGCTGATGAACATGATCCCGTCAACACATTGGTGCATACACGGTCGATTGTTAACCCTTATGCAGGTGTTAAGCTTACAGGTAAGGCCGGAGAAAGAATCACCCTGGCCGCTCTTTATGCAGCAGATCGTGTGAACAGCGAATTTGATACTGTCGACAATTCAATTGCTCATTTCCCCGTATTAAGGATGAAATATCGTCTTTCAGATGATAGCTTCCTTGGAGCTATTTATACAGGAAGGGAGCTTGATACTGCTCATAACAGGCTGGGGGGCCTTGACGGGCTTCTAAGGGTCAGTAAGGGAAGTACCATACAGTATAATGCTGTCTTATCATCTGAAAGCTACAAGCGGGATGATGAACCACAGAAAGGTTATATGCTTGCCGCAGAGTACGGGCATGATAGCAGGCAATTAAGTTATTCCTTCGGTGGGAAAAGTATAAGTACAGGCTTTGCTGCTGCAACAGGATATGTCAAGCGCAAAGGAATAAACTACTTCAAAGGTTTATTCAAACCAAAGTTCTACCCTGAAATAAAATTTATAAGGCGTATTGACCTCGAGCTATTTTCCAGGCAGGCTTATGATATTGAATATAAATTATGGGAGACAGTTGATTACCTTGCCAGCTGGATTTATTTCAGTGGATCAACTTTCATTAAGCTAAAAGCGGAATATGCCACCGAGATTTTCAGGGCAGAGAGATTTAATACAGGAGGCTTCCATGCTCTTGTAAGTACCCAGATAGGAAAAAAAGTAAACCTTGCGTGTTTATACCAGCGTCTTGGCTCAATTTATTACTCGGCCGAACCATACCAGGGAATATCCGATAACCTGGTGTTTATGGGAGCCTACAAACCTTCTGATAAGTTACACCTAGATCTTACATTCCGGTATTCTGATTTCAGTGATGTCAGCACAGCTGAACAGGTTTATGATTATTTTATCCTGAGAGGTGAGATAACATACCAGATGAATAAGTACTTTTTTCTTCGCACAATAACAGAGTATAACAGTTACCGGGATCAGTTACTTACTGATTTTCTTGCATCTTTTACCTGGGTACCGGGAACAGTTGTGTATTTAGGTTATGGGTCACTATATGAAAAACTGAGATGGGAGGACGGCAGGTATATAAGGGATGAGCGTTTTCTTGAAACTACCACGGGCTTCTTCTTTAAATGTTCGTACCTGTACAGGTTTTAATCCATCTGCAGCATTCTTATATCCTCAATTATGCTGAAGGCTGATTCTGTGCTTCTCAGGGGTGAGAGAGAAAGCATACGCCTGACAGAATTAAGATCAGAAAGTAATATATCACCCTTATCATAGAGTATATCAAACAATATGGCTGTTTTCAGCGAATTGCCTCTGCTGCGAACTGTGCATTCAAGATTTCTGCCCGGGAAAATATGGAAGTATCGAGGGTTATTATCAAGATGTTTTATTACCCACTGTGATGAATCGGACAGAGTACATTTATTATAGTCTTTCCCGGTCTGACTTAGCCATACGAGAAAGGATTTTTCATTCATTATATTCTCTTTTTCCCTGAACAGGGATACTTCACTAACAATATCTCCAACATCAAGGGAGCCTGTATATATATCTGCTACTGAACTGCCCAGGTGTTTGAGCAATGGAATAATATTACTTTTTATTTTTTCTTCGCTTATAATTGAACATTTACCTGAAAAAGATCTTATAAAACCCATATGATGTTTCAGAGGATTAAAGTTTACAGGTACCGGTATTTCGTTCCAGTTGTTCATCAGGTACAGATAAAAAAGCCCTGACTTTTACTGGTCAGGGCTTTAATATATTGTTGCATGATCAGTCAAGCCTTCTGATCTGATCAACATTTCTATTTGCGTACATGATTTTCAGCGCGTTAGCCCTGCGCAGTGCCAGTTTTACTTCTGTCACAATCTGCATTCTTGTAGACTGGTCAATCTTAAGTGAAACAAGCATTTTAGCCTGGTCGGATTCATCAAGTGTTTCCCTCTCCTGGGCAATAAAATCCTGAATATCATCTACTTCTTTGAATGCATCGTTAAGCTGTATTTTAGGTTCGGAGCCAAAAGTAGCCTGGAGATTTGGCAATGGTTTGCCTATATAAATAAAGCTTGCCAGTGATTTTTTCTCCAGGTTTTTTCCTTGAGTTGCTTCAGGTACAGTGACCTGAATCTTCAGATCAACCTCTTTCATAACAGTTACCGTCATGAAGAAAAATAAAAGCATGAATACGATATCAGGTAGTGATGCGGTATTTATTTTACCAGCACCTGTTTTACTCGTACTTCTTTTAAATTTACTCATATTATTCTCCTCCGATCTTTTTAGGTTCTGCTTCTGAGATAGGTGCGTTATAGTATTCGTCTACTGCGGACATCTGATTATCGTTAAGATCGTCATAGGGTATACCCCATTTCTGCATTGCCAGATCATTTCTCACCTCATCCCTGGCAGCAAGCAGTTCGTTCTGAACCGCAATATATACACCATAGGTAGTCCCATAGTCGTTCTGTAATGATATTACAGCTTGTTTAGCTACGCGTACCAGTCCAAAATAAGGAATATTTTTCTCTATTTTTTCGGGCAAATCATCAGCATCGTTAGGATTAAGGATAAATTCCTTTGTGATATCCCTTAGTTCATCAATATGAATAATCTCGCCTTCCACAAGAAGCATATTATCCTTATTAACTTTTACAACTAGAATATTCCTTTCATGTATCCGCTGTTCATCGCTTTGTTCTGTTTTTGGATCGGGTATGGGCGGGAGTTTACGCATAAGACCTGTATCAGTATCCATGGTTGTTGTTACCAGGAAAAAGATAAGCAGGAGGAATGCTATATCCGCCATTGAGCCAGCATTTATTTCCTGTACTTCCCTACTTGCCATAATTTTATTTTTTTATTCCCCGAAGGGATTAATAATAACTACTTAAATATTCTCGAGACAGATGACCATAATATGGCCAGAAAAGCAAGTCCGACAAGAATATAGGCAGTGAACAATACCGTATCAACATACCTGAGAGTAGTAGGAACATTATCTTTCCCTGTGTAATGAGGCATGTTCAGTACTGTGTCATCAGCCATAAAGTAAGCGATAATAATAACCGCAGCTGCTACAACAAGGTATATAATACCTTTCTTAATACCTTTAGGATTTAAAATAATATTAATTATTGAAAATATTACAGTAATTCCGGCAGCAATAAAGAAAAGTATATATGCCCATGACAGGAATGCCTGGGTTACAACCGGTTCTTCCAGTCGTGTCCCCTTTGTTCCTTCGATCACGTTGCCGAAATAAAATATTGCGGCAAATACTATGGTGACAGCCATGAATAGCCAGAGTATTATCTGTATAATTCTGCTAGTTAAATTTGACATTGTATTTACTTTTTAAGGTTCTGCTTTACGAGCATGTCAATAAGTGATATTGAAGCATCTTCCATCTGGTTTGTCAGGCTGTCAATCTTTGACAGAATAGTATTATAGAATACCTGGAGTATAACTGCAACGATCAGACCTGATACGGTAGTAATAAGAGCGATTTTAATACCACCGGCAACAAGACCTGCGGATACGTTACCCGCCTGTTCAATATTATCAAAAGCTTCAATCATACCAATCACAGTACCCATGAATCCAAGCATAGGAGCAATTGCAATAAAGAGTGATATCCAGGAGAGGTTTTTCTCCAGGAGTCCCATCTGTACGCCACCGTATGAGATTATTGATTTCTCTGCCATTTCAACACCTTCCTCAGCCCTGTCAAGGCCCTGGTAGAAAATGCTTGCTACCGGTCCGCGAGTATTACGACATACGTCTTTTGCAGCTTCGACACCACCATTTTCAAGAGCATCCTCAATTTTTTTGAGAAGCTTGTCTGTATTTGTGGTTGCAAGGTTAAGATAAATAATACGTTCAATAGCTATAGCCAGACCGAGAATAAGGGTAAGCAAAACAGCACCCATAAACTGGGCACCACCCTCAACAAATTTGATTTTAATCTGCTTATGGAGTTCTCCCCCTTCACTTTCATCTACTGGTTCAGCTTCCATTTCTGCCTCCGCCATTGCCGGAGTTTCTTCTGCAACTTGCTCAACAGCAGTTGTGTCCTGAGGCTCATCCTGAGCAAAAGCATTAACTGATGCTCCTATAAAAAGCATCCCAAACACAGCTACAAATGCAAATAGTTTTTTCATGGTTTGTTTGTAATTTTAGTTATTAAAGATTAATAATTTTCAGCAAATTTATAAAATTCTTTCTTACACAAGGCGAGAAGTTTGTTTTATGTTCTTTTGAAATGATTTTAATAAATATATAATCATCATATTATATTATTCAGGTGTTATATTAAGCTAAAGGCTTTTCGAATCTTTATACTCCCATATATTATATTTTCAAAATATTCTCCGGTTATAATATTTGCGGAGAGAGAGGGATTCGAACCCTCGGTACCCTTTTGGGGTACACACGCTTTCCAGGCGTGCCAGTTAAGCCACTCCTGCACCTCTCCTTAATAGTAACCCCTGAGGATAATTAAACCTTTCAAAGAATTTCAGGCGGCCAAAATACGAAAAATTATTAAAAAAAACACTTTACAAACTTATTTCTCCTCTTATGTTACTATTTAATAATGATTTAATTATTTCCGTATCACTATAGTTGCCAAGTAAATACATTAATTTCGCTGCGGCAGCTTCAGTGGTCATGTCAAGACCGCTGATGACACCTGCCTCTAATAAAGAACGGCCGGTTTCATAAAACCCCATCTCAACACTACCTGAATAACACTGGGTAATATTTAGCACCAGTCCACCGCTGGAGATATAATCAGTGATAGTCTTAATATACCATCCTGCTGAAGGACCATTACCTGTTCCGTAAGATTCAATAATAACAGCCCTGGCAGGGGAGGACTTAAAGAATCTCTGAACGGTGTTGCTGCCCATCCCTGGAAATATTTTAAGGATTGAAATGTTGCTGTCTATTTTTTTATTAACCTTGAGGTCTTTTCTTACTGTTGGAGTAATGATAAGGTTGGTATTATATTTTATGTTTATACCAGCTTCAGCCAGTGGTGGGTAATTTGGAGAATCAAAAGCATTGAAATGTTCTGAACTGGATTTTGTGGTCCTGTTACCCCTTCGAAGGAATTTTTCAAAAAATATGCATACCTCCGGTACTATTGTTTTACTGTTTTTTGCCGAAGCAGCAATTTCAACTGCACTTATAAGGTTTTCTTTCCCATCAGTTCTGATAGTTCCTATGGGTAGCTGGGAACCGGTAAAAATAACCGGTTTCTCCAGGTTCTCCAGGATAAAACTGAGGGCAGAAGCTGAATAAGCCATTGTATCAGTACCATGAAGAATAACAAAACCATCATAGTTGCTGTATTTAGTTTCTATAATACCTGCTATCTCCTGCCATGATTCGGGGCTTACATCGGAGGAGTCTATCAAAGGATCTAATGAGACTGTATCAATCATGCATTCAATTCGCTTAATCTCAGGGACCTGTTGTTCAATATGCTTGAAATTGAAAGGTTTAAGCACTCCGGATGAAGGGTCATGAACCATTCCGATAGTGCCGCCTGTATAAATAATTAATATAGAAGGTATATTGTTCAAAGCTATCCGTCAATCAAGGTTAAATAAATTAATACTATTTGATGTGGTAATTCTTGCAACCTCTTCAATACTAAGGTTTTTTACCTCTGCAAGTTTTTCTGCTATAAACCTTATGTATGAACTCTCATTGCGCTTACCTCTTTTAGGGACAGGGGCAAGGTAAGGTGAATCGGTCTCCAGTATAATATTGTCGAGCTCAACAGATACAAGTGTTTTATCCAGATCTGAATTTTTGAAGGTAAGTATACCCCCAATACCTATATAGAAGCCACGACTTATTATTTCACGGGCATCATCAATATTGCCTGTGAAAGCATGGAACACCCCTCTGAGATTGCTTAAGCCTGTCTTATCAATTATTTTAAGTATAATATCCAAACTGTTGCGAGTATGTATAACAACGGGCAAATCTTCCCTTCCGGCTGTCTTAAGCTGTTCAATAAATGCTGTTTCCTGTTCTTTTCTGTAAGTCTTATTCCAGTAAAGGTCTATTCCTGTTTCCCCAATTGCAATAAAGCCTTGATTAAGGAGGTTTATATTGAAATCATCGAGCTGTTTTTTATAATCATCTTTTATGCTGGTAGGGTGTATACCCATCATGGGGTAGCATATACCTGGGTATTTGTTTACCATATTCATCATTGCAGCAACCGAGTCGCTGTTGATATTTGGCAAGAGCATTTTTGTTACATTACAATTGAGTGCCCTGCTTACTGTTTCATCCCTGTCATCATCGTATTCAGGTAAATAAAGATGAGTATGACTATCTATTAATTGCATTTTTTTTAGAATGAGGCTGCAAACTTAGAAAACAAAAGAAAAGGGGGCAAGAAAATGCCCCCTTTTTTAATTATCAAGTATTAATAATAAACTGTTTATACCACTCCATGAGCGAGCATGGAATCTGCTACTTTTATGAAACCACCGATATTGGCTCCCTGTACATAATTAATAAAACCATCCTGCTGTTTCCCATGAGTGACACAGGT
>DOZA01000296.1 GCA_003518245.1 Bacteroidales bacterium
TACTCCATGTTACCTCCGGAACATAAGGATGTGTTGATACAACTCTGTCCTGACTGTTTACGGTTCCGTCACCATTATAATCGAGATATCTGAAATCTCCGACAATTGGTGCAGGACCGCTGGCAAGAGGATACATAAACAGCTCATCAAAATCCTGGTAGAATCCAATGCATTGTACACCCATTGTAGGCGTATAAGAAGTCATCCGCTGTGCCAGTCCGACTGGCTTACCTTCTGCCTTCAGGTTTTCAGGAACAGTGGGTGATTCGTCATAGAAAACAACCCTGCTCTCATTTGCGTTGAGTATCCCGTGCAACCTGAAAAACATACCATTCATAAAAGTCTTGTTTATACCAAGGTCAATCTCAAGTCCGTGAGCTTTAGTCTCGCCAAGATTCCCCTGGATTGAACTGACTCCGACCCAGGTGGGAACTGAACGCCTTGACTGAAGTATTCCTACACGGGACTCATTATATAGATCTACAGTAAGAGTTAACTGGTTCTTAAAGAATCCTGTTTCAATACCAATATTCCTCTTGACAGCTTCTTCCCATGTAGCATCGGTAACCGGTATAGCACCCTCACTGATATACGGATAGTAATTCATAGGATACCCGAAACCTGAGGTTCCGCTTACATTAGTAAATTCGGATATATAAAGCCATCTGGATATACCGGCATCACTACCTACCTTACCCCATGATCCCCTTAACTTAAAGAAATCGAACCACGGCAGGGCCTGCCTGAAGAAATTCTCCTCACTCAGCACCCATCCCACTGAAAATGCCGGAAACGTACCGAAACGCAAACCCGGGGCAAATTTTTCTGAGCCGGTATGCGCAATACTTGCTTCAAAAAGATATTTCTCATTATAATTATAAATTGCTCTTCCAACCCAATTTTCCTCGTATGAGGGGAAAGACGCACCACCCTGGCTCTGTCTTCTGCTGAAAACTCCTACTGCAGTAATATTATGATTACCAAATGATCGGTCATAATTAAGCTGGGCATTATAATAATGACTTCTGAAGGAACCGCGCAGGGTTTCATCAGCCGACACATTAAGTTTTGGCTGTGGTTCATCATAATTTACATTACCGTTAAAATCATATCGGGTCCATGTACTGTCAGCCGGGTTCAGATAATATCCAAAATAGTCATTAAGGCGAAAGATCTGCCTGTACTGAACGTTGCCAGTATATGAGTATCCCACCGAGGCTGAAAGCCCTTCAGTGATAAAGTCAAGCTTTTGAGTCAGGTCGATATCAGTTGTTATTTCATTACTTTTCTGCCGGTGAAAACCTCTTCCTCCCGTCCACATAAGCCTTATTTGTCCCTGATCAGTCTTGATAAACGGTCTTGTACCCGTCTGATTATAAGGAATCAGGTCATCCGGATACTGCTGAATAGCCTCTTCAGGATAAAATGGCATGGTGGTAACTGACTCAAACCATGTCTCCTGGGTATAATAGTCTTCAGGCTTATTCCATACCTTCAGGTAACCACCCAGGTTGATCGCCAGATCAGTTGTCCTGGTAAGATTAAAATCAAGGTTATTTCTGAATGTATACCTGTTATGCCAGTAGTGAGCGTTCTTCTTGTCGTATTCATACGGAAATACATCACCTACATCATATACGTCTCCCTCGTTAAGGTATCCTACTGATACAAAATACTGGACAAAATCATTACCACCCCTTGCATTCAGGTTATAGTTCTGATCAACCGCGGTGGTAAAATAAAAATCCATCCAGTCAAAATCAGGGTAGAGATAAGGTGCATCCTGCGTCCTGTAATGTTCAAGTTCCTCATCCGTGATAAGCAAATCCCATTGCCCGTCATTTTTATAAGCCTCGTTCCTGAGAAGCATTGTCTCATAAGCATTCATATATTCCGGTAACCGGGTTGGGCTTTTAATCGATGTCATTGCAGAAAAATCGAGCTGGACAGCACCTTTCCGTCCTCTCTTGGTATTAACAATTATAACACCATTTGCTCCTTTTACACCATACACCGCCGTTGCCGAGGCATCTTTCAGAATAGATATGGAAGCTATCTCATTAGGGTCAAGGTTTGAGAACGAACGCTCCACACCATCAACGAGTATAAGAGGAGTATTATTACCCATGGAAGCACCGCCCCTGATCTGCATGGTAATGGAGTTAGCCTCCTCCCCGGGTGTTGGATCCTGCATCACCACAACAAGACCCGGCAGATTACCCTGCAGAGTGTTTTCAAGACTTCCTCCCATCTTAACATCCATGAGCCTGTCACCGCTAACCTGTGACACTGCGCCAGCCATTGTTTCCTTTTTCTGTATTCCATATCCTACAACGACTACTTCTTCCAGCTCAGCAACGGAAGAGCTAAGTGTTACATTTATTACGGTTTGTGTATCAACAGCAATCGTTTGTGATTCCATCCCAACAAACGAAAACTGTAGCTGATCACCGGGAGATACTTCAATTGAGTAATTCCCCTCCATATCGGTTGACACTCCCTGGGTAGTCCCAACAACAACTACCGACACCCCGGGAAGCGTCTCTCCCGCTTCATTGGTAACCGTACCGGTGATCGTCCTTACCTGAGCCGATAAGGATACTGGTATCACTAAGATCAGAAATACCAGTAGACTTAGTTTACCTTGTAATCCAGGTTTCATACTTAATAGGTTTAAATTAGTTATTAGCTAGTAAAAAATATCTAAAAATAATTATCGTATAATCTAACATGATCTGGCTATTAATTTAATAACCAGACAATTATAACATTATTTCTTAAGGGATTTGTTCTACACCTAATTGTTTTTGGTTAGTTAATTTTTTTAATTCAGTATTCCAATTTTAGAAGATTATTATTGTATTTTATACACTTATTGCCAGTACACTATATACAAAAGAGAATCCACTACTTATTATTTTAGGTTTTAATTGTACAATTTACACTTATGATCTAAAGCTAATTTATGAAATATTTTCGTTCTACAGTATGATTTTTTTGAATTAATTATTCCAGGAAGCTTATTTAGAAATCATCTAAATTGAACTCACATAGTCTTCTTAACCTATTTCTTCTGATATTGTTGCTATTCAAATAAGAAAAAGAATTTGATGTGGTTTAAAAAAAATGAAAATCACATATTCAGTAATATGTATTTTCACTTCTTATTTATTCTACTCTTTCTGTTTTATGTACAATGTTATAAATACCTAAAAGTGTACCATTTTAAAATTGTATTATTTATTATTATCAGGGGTTGCTGTATTTTTTACCTGATAACTGTCTCCTGTAATTTTAATGATATAAGCATGATGAACCAACCGGTCAATAATTGCTGAAACCATAGCTTTGTCTCCAAAAAGTTGTTCCCAGTCTTCGAATTTCCGGTTTGTTGTCAAGATTACAGAACCAGTTTCATATTGTTTTCTTATCACTTTAAAGAAGTCATGTATCCCGTTCGGGCTGAACAGGAAAGTCGTTATTGTCCAGCCATTTTTATTAAACCTGCCCAGGTATCCAAAATCCGCCAGTGTTAACTGTCCTGAATCACTAATGACTGGAACACAAACTTCTCCTAGTTTAATATCCCTGACATATCATACAACAGCAGGATAGGCCACCTTAATACTGTATTTGCCGGCCGGTTCCTCATAAATCAATAATGCAGTCTTACCGCGTCGAATTAAATACATACGTAATATGATCTTATATTAATCAGGTAATTTGCTGTGTACTATTGGCTCTGGTGTCATCTGGCCGTCAGAAGCCTTTTCTAAATTTAAAAAACAGTTTATAAAGCTAATTTACCATTAACCTAAGGATTGTGAAATATGAATTATACTCGAACTAATTCTATAAACAGGTCATTGGCAAATTAATCATTGAAAACAGTACCAAATACTTTTGATTTCTTTTTACAACAACACAGAGTTCGTGCTTGAATATGCTAAGATATTTTTTAGTACAATAGTATTACTTTGATGAAACACATTTGACCATATTGGGAATACTTGTCGTTAAGAAAACTAAGAATAGCATATTTAATTCATGTTATCACGATATAAAATACTATCAATAACAGAGATACATATATAATTTATTAAATATTCTCAACAATATTGATTGAATTTATTAAATATTTTTGGAATTAAAGAATAATAGTCTACATTAGGCTAATAAAATAAATATGTTTAATATAATTCAACTCTGTTTATAAGTTTAATAACAATTAAAAATATTTGCCTATGAGTAATTACTCTTAAAAAGAAGAAGGAACAGGAAGAGTACAGCAACATTCTCCTACAGGAAATTTCGATAAGGTACTCTTCAAAAGACCTAATGAACACTTTTCCAAATTATGAATATATTTTCTTTGTGGAAGGTGTATTTATCCTAACTAGTGTCTGCAAGAAAACCGTCAATTAGTTGCCATTCAATGAATTAATGTTGAAAACTTGTTTGAATATAGCGAGGTTTTCTCTTGCTTATGATACTGAAATTACAGATATTCAGTGTATTAAGCAAAAGAGATTCGGATATTTCAGTTATCACATCAAACAAGGTTCAAAAATGAGAAAGAGATTCGAACAACAATTGACACTTGGCACCATTCCAATCCGAGAAATGAAAATTACGACAAAGAAAAGGAGTGGATCGCTCCCGGGTTTATGCGCGGCATTGCAGGAAATTTTTATCACCCCTGAGTGGAACGAAAGAGTGTTTGAGATACTGGAAGCAAAGATCATGGCAGGCAAGATACGAACAGGTCGTCCGGG
>DOZA01000224.1 GCA_003518245.1 Bacteroidales bacterium
AGATATCCGAAGGTATGATTTGTGCAGAAGATGAACTGGGTGTAGGTGATTCGCACGAAGGTATTATGGTATTGCCGGATGATACACCCATCGGTATCCCTGCTCATGAATACTTCAATGTGGAATATGACACCATTTTTGAAATTGGACTGACACCAAACAGAATAGACGGAGGTTCACATTTTGGTGTTGCCAGAGATCTGAATGCATACTTTAACCTGTTTAAGCCTTCAGATATCTGCCTGCCCGGTGTGAGTGAATTCAAAGTTGATAATAATACCAGGCATATACCTGTTATTATTGAAAATGAGTCAGACTGTCCAAGGTATTCGGGACTGACTATCAGTGGTGTAAAAGTTAAAGAATCACCGTCATGGCTTAAAAACAGGCTTAAAGCTATAGGTCTCAGTCCTGTAAATAATATTGTAGATATCACCAATTTTGTTTTGCATGAATCAGGTCAGCCTCTGCATGCTTTCGATGCCGATAAGATCGCTGGGGGTAAGATTATAGTTAAAACCCTGCCTGATAAAACCAGGTTCATTACCCTTGATGAAGAAGAGAGAGAGCTGTCATCAAAAGACCTTATGATTTGTGATGCTGATAAAGGTTTGTGTATCGCGGGAGTTTTTGGAGGTATAGGCTCGGGTGTCACAGAAAAAACCTGTAATATATTTCTTGAAAGTGCATGCTTCAATCCTGTTTCAATAAGAAAAACAGCACGTCGCCATGACCTTCATACCGATGCCTCTTTCAGATTTGAAAGAGGATCAGACCCGAATATTACTGTCTGGGCTCTTAAAAGAGCAGCACTGCTGATTAAAAAGTTAGCCGGAGGGGAAATAAGTTCTGAAATAGTAGATGTATACCCCAGGGAAATAGTGAAAAAGGTTGTAGAAGTAAGCTATGATAATATTACTAGACTCACTGGAAAAGAAATAAACAGAAAAGACATTAAGAAAATACTTAATTCACTTGATATAAATATTATATCTACAGCAAAAGATACCTTTAGGTGCGAGGTGCCTACATACAGAATTGATGTTACCAGGGAAGCTGATATCATTGAAGAGATACTCCGGATTTATGGTTATAATAATATTGAAGTACCCCAAAAGGTTAATTCAACACTCAGCTTCTTTGATAAACCAAGTAAGGAAAAGGTAGTTAATGGAATTTCCGATATGCTCTCAGGCGCTGGCTTTACAGAAATAATGTCTAATTCTCTCAATCCTTCTGCATGGTATCTTGAAAGTCCAGATTTTGATAATAGCAGAATGATTATGCTGGCTAACCCCCTGAGCTCTGATCTGAACTGCATGAGGCAATCATTATTGTATGGAGGACTGAATGCAATCTCAAGAAACATTAACAGACAGAACCCTGACCTCAGGTTTTATGAATTTGGAACAGTCTATTTTCTGAAAAAAAATAGGCAGGCTGAGAATAATGTGGATAATTACCTGGAAAAATTTTCACTGGACCTGTTTATAACAGGGAACAAAAAACCTGAGAACTGGAATAATCATAAGGAGAAAACTGATTTCTATAATATTAAATCTGCTGTAGAAATAATACTTCAGAAGCTGAAGTTTGATTATGATTCTCTGACTATTAAGGAGAGGAAACAGGATTATTATAGCGAAGGCCTTGAGCTAAGGATTAATAACAGTATAATTGCCCACTTTGGAAAATTAAGAAGTTATTACCTTGAAAAACAAGATATAAAGCAGGATGTATACTATGGACATATAGAGTTTGATTCAGTTTTTAACATGTTACAAAAACATACTATCTCTTTCAGTGAAATGCCTAAATATCCTTCTGTCAGAAGAGATCTTGCCTTACTTATTAATAAAGATGTGAAGTTTGAAGAGATAAAAACCCTGGCATTTAAGACTGAACGTAACCTTCTGAAACAGGTTGGTCTGTTTGATGTATATGAAAGTGAATCTCTTGGCAAAAACAAAAAATCTTATGCATTAAGCTTTATTCTAAGGGATAATAAAAGGACATTGACCGATAAGATTATTGAAAAGGTAATGAAAAAGCTTGTTGATGTATTCGAAAAAGAAATAAGCGCACAGATACGGTAGAATAGCTTTTATGGAATCATTCTCAAAAAGGATCAATAATTATCTCTCCCTGGTTAAATTCAGCCATACAATATTTGCACTGCCATTTGCCCTGCTGGGTTTTTTTACTGCAACAAGTTTACCCGGCAATGAATTTACCCTGCACCTGCTTATTTTTGTACTGCTCTGTATGGTATTTGGCAGAAGCGCAGCTATGGGATTCAACAGATATGCAGATTACAGGTTTGATATGCTTAATCCCAGGACCAGGAGCAGAGAAATCCCTTCA
Source organism: Bacteroidales bacterium (assembly GCA_003518245.1). Lineage (GTDB taxonomy): Bacteria > Bacteroidota > Bacteroidia > Bacteroidales > VadinHA17 > UBA9300. The sequence goes on from DOZA01000224.1 coordinate 2,365, forward strand.
GGTAAAATAAGCCCCCGTTCAGCACTTATTTTTGTAATTATAAATGCTATTCTTTTTATTGTGGCAGCAGGATTCATTAATAAAATGACATTGTTTCTTTCTCCCCTTGCCCTTATAATTATTCTTGGATACAGTCTGGCAAAGCGATTTACTTCTTTCAGCCATCTCTTCCTTGGTCTGGCACTGAGCTTGGCACCAATAGGAGCTTACATATCGGTTACCGGGAGATTTGACCCCGTTCCCATACTATACAGCTTCTTAGTACTGTGCTGGGTGTCAGGTTTTGATATCATTTACTCCCTGCAGGATTCAGAATTTGATATTAAGAACAATTTACTGTCTATACCGGTTAAACTGGGAATTAAAAACTCACTTTATCTTTCAGCATTATTACATCTTATTGCTGTTGTATTTGTTGTATTATCAGGCTTAAAGTCAGGATCCGGCCTTCTTTACTGGCTGGGCAGCACAATATTCACCATAATGCTGACAATAGAACATATAATAGTTAAACCAGGTGACCGCAAAAGTATATTAAAAGCCTTCGGAACAATTAATAGTTATGCAGGAGTAAGCTTCTGTACATTCGCAATAGCTGATCTCTATTTACCATTATCATTCTGAACTTTACTATTACTATTACTTATGCGATAATGAATTTAAGCTGTAATTCATGTTTTAAAAGCATAAGGAGAAAAGACTTTAATAATTTATCATTCATACTTTCAAAAAGGAGTGTTGGAAATTAGTTTTTTTTGACTACTTTTCCTAGAATGAGGGCTGAATATGAGCGCATAGGTGGAAAATTAGTTAAGAAGTACAGAATATACCAGAAAGATTTAATATAAGCTTTTCAATAAGGTGCTAGATCATCCTGTACGCTGTGTGCTGTGCACTGTGCTTTAAAACCTGAAAATTATTGACAGGCCTATCAACTCCTTGAACTGCACCATAGGTACTTTCCTGGGTGTACCATCATTATTCAATACCTGTTCACCATCTTCATCTTTAACAGGTATAAGGGTGTCGTCATCGTAAATCAAGTGTGTATTCAGTCTTATATCAGTGAACCAGTTTAGTTTAGCTGTAGCTATCAGCTCCCAGTCGATATCTATATTCAGGGGGTCATCAATATAATTAGTAAACAATCTGACATTATTTACCATGGTAACCTCATCAAATATTTTGGTCTTATGGCTTATCTGCGCACTCATCCCCGGCTCATGACGTGATCTCTGATCTGCCAGTAAACCATGTTTTGTCTGGTCTATCATAACAGTATCAGGCACATATGTTCCTTTATATGATAATGGAG
>DOZA01000239.1 GCA_003518245.1 Bacteroidales bacterium
CGGGTACCTCAACAAGACTGAGCCTTTCATAAGGGTATTCAGTACTGAAATTTGTTTCCAGTTCAGTCATTATGCCTGAGATAAGGTTAACTACAGTATCGCCAAGCTCATTAAGATCATCCCTGAAGTAATCATGCCCACGGTAATAGTGAGCAATAAAATCAATTGAGTCTGCTCTTATTGTATCACTTATATAGTGTCCTTCTATAAGGCTTATTCCTGTTAAAGGATTTTCATTTTCAAAGTACCAGAAATTTTCATCAGATGTTCTTTTACCCTGCGATATGGCAACAAGTTCATTATGACGTTTTACCTTCAATGTATATTTCGTAAAATCGATCAGGATTTTTGCAGGGTTGTCAGGATAAATATTCAGCCCTGCTACAGGGTACCAGTGTGTCTCGGGTGTAAGTAACAAGAAGTCATTTTTTTGGATAACCTGTTTTTTGTCAATCCTTAACGGCCCTACCGTGAAGGGATCCTTTTTTATATCTTTATTATACCAGGGATAACAGAAAGCCTCTTTTATGGAACCATGGTAAGTAAATCTTATTTGTAGTAATGAATCAGGCTGAAGATTACTTTCCAGGTTTACCACGATAATATGACCGTCAGAACTGAAAGAGACCGAAGAACCATTTACCTGTATCTCTTTAATTGCCAGACCAGGATTAAGAGAGAAAGGGATTTCACTGACAGCCCTGTTATTATTATTCAAACATTCTAATTCTGCGATGGCATTAATCTTACGGTTGACATATTCAATTTCAATATCTGCATCAGTAACTGTCAGAAAATCACTGTTTTCATACCTGTTATTAGTTTCCAGGATTTGATTTTTCAGATTACGTGTTTCATAATAATCATCAAGGAAATAATGTGCTGACCAGGCAGTAAGCAGGAGAAAAACAAATAAAGAAATAAAACTTATAGCACGGTGTAATTTTGACTGGGGCAATCGCTTAAAGATTAATGTTGAAATGAAGATGAAAGCCATGCCCAGGGAAGTATACATAATCCTGTGAACCAGTATTATATCAATATTGGCGAATCCTGTCATCGTACTCTTGAAAACAGGGAATCCGAAAAGCATATAATCAAAAAACGAATTCATCCTGTTAAACAGGTAAAACATATTTAATGCTGCAAAACCCAGGAGCAGCAGGAAAGTTATTGCCTGGTTCCTGATAATTGACATAAGAATGTATGCAAATCCAAGGCTGAAGATAAGGGTCGGGATGCTTATAATCAGCAGGTATTCCAGGTATGCATAGGCATCTATACTGACCTGTTGTGATATAATATTAATAATAAGGCATATTATCAGGACCAGGATATTCACCCCAATAAAAAGCCTCATTATGCCCAGTGATTTACCTGTTATATATTCCAGGTTTGATATAGACCTGGTATAGAGCACTTCGTTAGTATCCAGCTTTTTATCTCGTTTCAGGAAATCAGAGGCAAGGAAGATTACTATTAATGACTGTGCAATATTAAGTAAATACAGGTTAAACAGGGGCAAAGAAGAAGGAATGGCAAGAAATTGCCATTCCTCATCTCCGACAGGGCTGAAAAACCCGATGTTTAAGATCGTGAGAATGAAAAGTGCCCCGAATGAATAAAGCCTGAATAACCAGCTACGGCGTAGTGTCTTTGCTTCGTATCGAGCGACGGTTCTTATATTGTGGATAGAGATCATTTTATTCAGCTTAAATATTAATGCTTACATCGTTAATCTTATGTTCCATATAATACACATATGCATGTTCCATGTTAGGCTCAATAAGCTGGCTGTCAAAACCTGAGACTTCCTTAGCTACTACCTGTGCATCCCATCCTACATCACTGGGTATTGATGAGATAACATGAAAATCATCTTTTATCCTGTCATATTCTTCCTGTGTAAGTCTAAGGTTGAAAACATGACCTTCAGCCTGCTTTACAAGATCAGCTGGTGATCCGGATAAAACCATCTCTCCCTTATTCAGCAGGGCCATATTCTGGCAGGTGGATGATATATCACCCACAATATGTGTTGAGAGTATAATTGTAACCTCATTTTGACTGAGATCAGAAAGAATATTCCTGAAACGTATTCTCTCATCAGGGTCAAGACCAGTTGTTGGCTCATCTACCACAATGATTTTGGGATCACCAATAAGGGCCTGGGCAATGCCAAGCCTCCTTTTCATTCCACCCGATAATTTATTTGCTTTCCTGTCCCTTGCTTCCAGTAAGCCAACCCTGTCAAGAAGTTCATCCACAACCTGAATCCTTTGCTTCTTGTTTCTAATCCCAGCAAGTGAACCTGCATAATCAAGGAATTCCCATGTCTTCAAACGTGTGAAAAACCTGAAATCCTGGGGTAGGTAACCGAGATAGGTCCTGAGTTTTTTTCTTTCTTTTTGTATATTCCTGCCATCAATAAGTACTTCCCCTGAAGCGGGTTTCATAAGAGCCACGAGAATCTTCATGAGACTTGACTTGCCGGCACCATTAGGACCAAGCAACCCGAACATCCCTTCTTCAATGTTAAGAGTCATGTCTTTTACTGCATGGTTGCCATTTTTGTATATTACATCAAGACCATTGATTTCAATCTTCATATATTAATTATTTTTAAGAAGTAGCCATTTCATACAATCTATTGGACTAATTAAAGACTGAAAATATTTCAAATAGATGGTAATATTTTTAAAGATATTGTGTTTTTAATATTGTTTAACATTACCATATGATTTTAAATATCTTGCAGCCTTGTAAAAGTAATTTCTAAATTTGTAAATCTAAATAAAAAAGATTTGGACCAGGAAATTAACAAACTTAAGATTTTAAATGATCCCGTTCACGGGTTTATTAAAATACCTTTTGAATTCATATATGATCTTCTTGAAGACTCGTGGTTTCAGAGGCTCAGGTTTATTAAACAGCTCGGCCTGACTGACCTGGTATATCCGGGAGCAACACACAGCAGGTTTCTTCATAGCCTGGGCGCTCTTCATCTTATGGGACAGGCTCTGGCTACTCTTCGTAAAAAGGGAATAGAAATCAGCGATAATGAATTTGAAGCTGCAATGATAGCTATCCTGTGTCATGACCTGGGACATGGACCGTTTTCTCATTCTCTTGAATTCAATATATCAGGTGATATCAGTCATGAGGATGTTTCTTTAGTAATAATGAAAATCCTTAATGAGAAATATGATGGCAGAATGAGCATGGCTATAGAGATGTTCAGTGGAGAATATAAGAGGAAGTTTTTTAATGATCTTATATCCAGCCAGATAGACATGGACAGGCTGGACTACCTTCTTCGGGACAGTTATTATACAGGTGTAATTGAGGGTTCAGTTGGTTCGGACAGGATAATAAACATGTTTAATACCTCGGGTAACAGGCTGGTGGTAGAAGAGAAAGGGGTATATTCAATAGAAAAATTCCTTATTGCAAGGCGATTTATGTACTGGCAGGTTTATATGCATAAAACAGTACTTTCATCAGAAAGCCTGCTTGTTAATATACTTAAGCGAGCGAAGGAGGTTGCGATGACAGGAAATGAGCTCTATGCTACTCCTGCTCTAAAATTCTTTCTTTATAACCAGATTTGCCACGCTGATCTTATTGAAGACAGTACTTTTACGCCAGGGATCATAGTCTCAAATTTTACAAGATTGGATGATAATGATATCCTGGTTTCAGCT
>DOZA01000048.1 GCA_003518245.1 Bacteroidales bacterium
ATCATACTGGCTGTCAGGGTTGTCGGTAATAATGAATTCTTCAATCCTGGTTATCCCACTTATACCCATATTCTGGGTTATCTCCACAGCATTCGTACTCCATGGTGTTATCATTTCCTTACGCGGCCCGATAAAATACCCTTCAATATGTTCAGCATCAGATATGGTTTCTGATCCGAAAAGCCATATAATTTTATCAGTATCTTCTTTTGATAAAAGATTATCGGAATTTACTGCAATTATTTTACCGGTGAGCTCAAAGAAATATAACATCTGATACAGTTTAATATTTTGATTAATAATATCTTAACACTATAAAAATATTTTTCTGATGCATAGTAAAGATAATATATTATGGAATAATGAAAGTAAACTTAATTTGCGTTAATTGGCCTTAATTAAAAGTAATTCGTCTTACCTGAAGCCGCTTCTTTTTAGCAGGGATTCAACAGAGGGTTCTTTCCCGCGAAACTTTTTATATAATTCCATAGGTTCTGCGGTACTTCCTTTTTCAAGTATGTTTTTTCGAAATGAATTAGCTGTATCCCTGTTAAAAATGCCCTTTTTGCTGAATAGGCTATATGCATCGGCATCGAGTACTTCAGACCATTTGTATCCATAATATCCTGCAGCATATCCTCCTGAGAACAGGTGGCCGAAAGAGCAGCTCATATTTGATCCGGGTATATGGTTCATAAGTTCAGTTTTTTTCATCACCTTTTTTTCAAATATTTCAATATCGGGTATGGAAGTATCTTCAATGGTATGCCATGCCATATCCAGAAAACCGAAGCCAAGCTGCCTGCTACAGGCATAACCCTCATTAAAAACCATTGATTCTTTTATCCTGTCTATCAATTCGGCCGGTATTTTTTTTCCTGTCTTATAGTGTCTGGCCCACAAATCAAGCCATTCCTTTTCATAAGCCCAGTTTTCCATTATCTGTGATGGCAGCTCGACAAAATCCCTTGAAACATTTGTACCGGAAAGGTGTCTGTAATGGCATTTTGATAACATGCCGTGAAGTGCATGACCAAACTCGTGCAGGAAGGTAGTAAGTTCATTATGTGTTATAAGGGCAGGCCTGCTGGATAATGGTTTACTGAAGTTAGTAACAATAGAAATAACCGGGCGTCTGTCATACCTATTCAAAATATACTGATCAAGGTATGCTGTCATCCATGCGCCACTGCTTTTACCTTTCCTGGGGTAGTAATCGAGATACAGTATTGATAAATGCTCACCATCGCTGGCTGTTACCTTGAAAACTTTTACATCCTCATGATAGCGTGGCAGATCATCCCTTTGTTCAAAATGTAATCCATAAAGGTCAGTTGCCAACTTGAATATTGCTTTTTCAACCTCCTCAAGCTTAAAATATGGTCTCAGTATCTCATCGTCTATATCAAATTTGTTCTTCTTCAGTTTTTCCGAGAAATATGCCCAATCCCATTTCTGTATTAACCCCTTATGACCATTCTTCTTTGCAAACAAGCTTAAATCTTCAAAGTCCCTGAGAGCATATTTCCGTGAAGCATGGTAGAGATCTTCAAGAAAATTCATCACCATGGAACGGCTGTTAAGCATCCTGTCCTCAAGAATAAACTCTGCATAGTTACTGAAGCCCAGGATACCCGCTTTTTCCCTTCTCAGGCTTACTATTTTTTTTACAATTTTACGGTTATCATTCTCTTTTTTGCCAAAGGCCCGTGAGGAATAAGCCCTGTATATTTTTTCTCTCAGATGTCTTTTTGCTGAATACTGCATAAAAGGTATATAACTCGGATAATGAAGGGTAAAGACCCATCCATTCCTGCCACTGCTTTTTGCTTCTTCTGAAGCCGCTTCAATTATGCCATCGGGTAGTCCTTCAAGATCAGCCTTATAAGTTATATGCAGGAAGAAGGCATTGGTCTCTTCCAGCACATTTTTCTCGAATTCAAGCGATAACGAAGCCAGTTCCTCATTTATCTGCCTGAACCTTTGTCTACTGTCTTCATCCAGATCGGCACCTCCCCTGATAAAACTTCTGTATGTTTTCTTAAGTAACATTTTTTGTTCATCGTTCAGCCTCAGTGAGGATTGCTTATTGTATACTTCTTTCAATCGTGAAAATAAATTACGGTTCAGTGTAATATCGTCTGCATACCTGGCAAGCAGGGGTGATGTTTCCATTGCAGCGGCCTGTATTTCACTGTTTGTTTCAGCACTGTTAAGATTGAATAACACTGAAGATATCTCGTTTAGCCTGATGTCAGCATAATCAAGTGCTTCAACGGTGTTCTCAAATGATGGGGGTTCAATATTTTCAGTTATCTTATTGATTTCCTCTCTGGCTCTTTTGATGGATTCTTCAATTGCCGGTTTGAAATGTGATGGTTTAATCTGGTAAAAAGGAGGTAATCCGAAAGGTGATTTCCATTTTGTCAGCAGAGGGTTACTCATAATTTTTAAAGTAAAACGTTATTCACAACTTAAAGTTCAAAACCTGTAATCCCTGCCCTTATTGCTTTCATAGCACGATTTTATCCATTTTTCAAGGCTGCCTTTCATTTCAACTGCAACATGATCATTGTCGTATATAATATTATTTTTTTCAAACGGATCGGTAATCAGATCATAAAGTTCGTATGTACTACCGCTATCACCGCTGTAGAGTTTATACCTGTTGCCTACCAATGCTCTCTGTTTACCACTTATAAACCCAATGTCTGCATTCCTTTGCCTCGCAGAAGAATTTACAAGGTTAAGGATGTCCATTCCGTCTACAGGCTCAACAGGTTTATCGGGTTTGATACCTGTTATCTTCATTATCGTCGGGAAG
>DOZA01000419.1 GCA_003518245.1 Bacteroidales bacterium
GCCAGGGGTATTGACCTGTAAGCATTCCATACCTGCTGGGTGAGCAGGTTGCCGAAGAGGAATGGGCATCTGTGAACAGAGTACCTCCCTGTGCAAGCCTGTCAATATTCGGCGTTTTTATTCCGACGGCTCCGTAGGCACTTACATCCCCGTAACCAAGATCGTCAAAGTAAATTAAAACGATATTTGGCTTTTCTGAAATGGCTGATTCATCATGGGATGAATCACATGAAACGATCACATATAAAACAAGAAAAGCTGTTATTAGAAGGTAGCTATACTTCTTCATTATTCTTTACTTTTTTGTCCCTTATAAAGATATTGATTATTCCATCATTCCATCATGAATCCTTATGTTTCCCCGCATATGTTAATTTAAATACAATCCTATCTTTATCATTATATTTCATAAAACCCATTTCAACACTTCAACCTGCCTGCCGGCAGGTAGGCGATTCAACAATTCAACAATTCATCAATATATATCATAAAACCCACTTCAACAATTAAACAGATATTGTATAATATGATAACACTAATCAAACCATTTCTATTTATTGTATGTATAAGCCTTCATACGGATGGATGAATAAAGGTATTGAATACAAGGATAAACTATTTAATATTACTAAATAACCCTCTTTGCCAGGACATATTTTTTTCTGTCAAAATAATAGAAAGAGGTGTCAGAAATTTCTGACACCTCTTAACCCAAATCAAACTAAGCTAACCTAAATGCCTCTTAAGGTATAGCTGGTTTAACATTAAGTCTTCAAGCTTACTCATCGTATACTATAACTAATACGGGAGCAAGTGTTCCGCTTGATGATCCATCAGATGCCTCAGCCTCTCTTCCGCCTGAACTTGATGTTTCATTTACAGTATCTCCACTTGGTTCCAATATGAATGCCATGCTGTTGCCTGCTGCCCAGTCACCCCTGTTTACTATTTCCTGCACAAGTGCTGCTAGTTCTGGGGTTTGTTGAGCAGGCCCTGCATCTCCTTCGCTAACCCATTCAGGTATATCCCATACGGCGCTCTCTACTGTTTTTGACCTCGTAGAAATGTTATACGGATCATTTGTATAAGTAACAGCATCAGCAACATTTTCACCATATATAGTCATTTCTGCGTCATCAGCCCCTACATCATCACATGTGAACTGTACTGTAGCACTGAGGATAGTTGCTCCCTGTGGTATCGTTACATTAGTAAACCGTATTCCTATTGTCTGTACTCCCTGTTCAATACCATCCTGGGTCCATGTGTCATATTCTCCCAGTTCAAGGTCACTGCTTTCCAGTGCCATTGCACCATTTAAGGCACCTTCTTCAGCATCATCGTATGAGTAAGGGGGAATTTGCCTGATAGAGGTAATAGATTCAATAACAGTAAATACTATGCCATTTGATTCGCCATCTACTTTTACTGTGACCGGACCTGTTGTCGCTCCGGCAGGTACAGTAGTTGTAATAGTAGTAGTTGTAGCATCCGTCACAGTAGCTTCAGTTCCATTGAAGCTTACTACATTCTCAGCCGGTGTCGTACTGAAATCTGTACCATTTATTGTAACTGTTGATCCTACTTTGCCACTGGAGGGATCAATAGAAATAAGTGTTGGTATAACAGGTTCTGTAACAGTAAAAGAAAATCCTTCAGAGGTTAGATCATTTGTTGTTACGGTAACCATACCTGATGTCGCACCCACGGGCACGGTAGTTGTAATTTCTAATGATGTTGTCGCAGTAACTGTTGCTGCAGTTCCATTGAAGTCAACACTGTTTCCAGCAACTGCAGAGCTAAAATTATTACCCATAATGGTAACCTCCTGGCCAGGGAAAGCTGCTCCAGGATCTATTTCTGTAATTGCCGGAGGTAGGATCCCTGGATTATATTCTTCTTCTGTACACGACCATAATAATCCAATGATCGCTATAATGCTTATATAAAACATTAACGACTTATTTGCAATCGTCACTGATTTTTTCATAATTTCATAGTTTTTTTTAAACTTTAAATTGATAATTATCAAATAAGTTATTGTTAGCCAGGCTTTGGCAACAATTTATTTGATTCCTAATAATAACCATCATTTTGAGTTATTGGATTAATATTGAGTTCGGCTTGAGGAATAGGAAGAATAACCATGTAATTATCCCATTCAATCAGCATAGGTACAGTAATATCAAAGATCCTGGAAGAATTCGACCTCACAATATCCCTTTTATTTCTTATCAGGTCGAAGAACCGGTGACCTTCGGCACAAAGCTCTTTTCTTCTTTCGGTTAGTATTCTGTCAAGGTTAACATCCACCTGTGCTACTGTAGCCGCCGGATTAGCGCGCTCAACAATATCATTAAGATATGTTGTTGCATTCACTGCATCTGAGCTCTTAATTGCAGCCTCAGCGGCTATAAGATAGAGTTCAGAAAGTCTAAATACTGATACATTGCCTGCATATGCAGATGCAACAAGAGGAGCTCCTGTTTCCTGGTGGGCTACTATTAAGGCTTTTGTGTTTCCGTTGCCAGGATATTTAAGAACCCTGCCCCAGGTATTTGGATCTGCTGTACTTGTCTGATCGTAATATAACATTTCATTCCGAATATCAGCAGGATCTGATCTAATCAAATCGATAAGATCCTGAGTCGCTATAAACTGGCCATAACCATCCGGGTCGGAAAGGTTG
>DOZA01000221.1 GCA_003518245.1 Bacteroidales bacterium
TGGCGGAGAAAGAGGGATTCGAACCCCCGGTCCCGATTCCTCGGGACAACGGTTTTCAAGACCGCCGCATTCGACCACTCTGCCATTTCTCCGCCGCAAAGATAGCAAAATTTTGTTTTTCCAAAATCTATGCTAATGAAGTCATTATACTACTTTTTGTTTTTGTGCAGATTAAGTATAAATAAATGATAAAATGTGCTCATTTAGTGGAAAAATGGGGCTTAAAGTTTGCTGTTCTGAGAAAAAAAAATATATTTGTATTTAAATAAAAGAAATTTAACTAACCATAAAAATTATTTACCATGACAAAAAAGGAATTAGTAAATGCTATTGCTGATAAGGCAGAACTTTCAATGAAGGATGCAAATATTGCACTTAATTCATTTGTAGAAGCTTTCGGTGATGCAATGAAACAGGGTGAAAGGATCCAATTACCAGGTATGGGGACATTTAAGGTTGACACAAGGAGTGCAAGGGTTGTGAGGAACCCACAAACAGGAGCTAAACTTAATGTACCTGCTAAGAAAGTTGTTAAATTTAAAGCTGCCCCAGGACTCAGCGAGAAGCTTTAAGATTTTAATTCTATGGTTGCTAAAGGGGGTGGACGCACCCCCTTTTTTATTCAGTATGTACGAAAAAGAACTGATAAAATATCTTGAAAAGTTTGTCTCTGAACGCAGAGTGAAACTGTTTGATGAAGTGCTGTCATACAGGACAAAATATATTACCCTTGTACTGGAAGATATATACCAGCCACATAACGCCAGCGCTGTTTTGAGAACATGTGATTGTCTTGGTATACAGGAAGTTAATATTATCGAAAACAGAAATAAATATAGTGTTAACCCCGATGTTGCGCTTGGTGCAGATAAATGGCTTGACATGATCAAATATAATAGATCAGATAATAATACAACCGAAGCATTTAAAAATCTGCGCGGGAAAGGATACAGAATAGTTGCTACAACTTTACATGAAGGTGATGAGGTGAGCCTTGATAAATTCGATATTAATAAGGGGGAAATAGCGCTGGTATTTGGTACCGAAATGCATGGACTGAGCAAACAGGCTGTTGATAATGCAGATGAGTACCTTAAAATACCTATGCTGGGCTTTACCGAGAGTTTTAATATTTCAGTGTCGGCTGCAATCATAACCTATCAGCTGGTTAAATCACTCCATGAATCAGATATCCCATGGCAATTGAGCGAAAATGAAAAGATGTTACTGAAACTAAACTGGTTGAGGAAAACTATAAAAAGATCCGAGCTGCTTGAAAAAAAGTTTATAGATATGAAAAGCGGTTAAAAGGAAATTTTTAAAGATTTTTTTTTACTTTTGAGTATTAATCAGTACTGCAAAAAAGACTAAACCTTATGAATTGCATTATTGTAGATGATGATAAATTATCCAGAAAGGTACTCACCGAACATGTGAAAAAATCATCATTTTTAACTCTTATAGGAGTATATGAAAATGCAATTGATGCAAGGAACCTGCTGGCAGAAAAATCTGATATTGAGCTTATCTTCCTGGATATTCAGATGCCTGATATGGATGGGTTTGAGCTTATTGACAGCCTCGAGAACCCACCTGCAATAATAATGGTAACAGTTAACGAGGAAATGGCTGTGAAAGCTTACGACCTTGATGTAATAGATTACCTGGTTAAGCCTGTAAGCTATTCCAGGTTTTGTAAAGCAGTTGATAAGGTTATCAGGTACCAGCACAAAAATGCAAGGGAAAATGTAGGCCAGCAGGAAGTCTTTATTAAAAAAGGATCCACCCTGGTTAAACTAAAACTTATTGATATTATAGTAGTTGAAGCTCTGGAAAATTATGTGGTGGTGCATACTGATAAAGAGAAGTATACAATACACTTTACTATGAAGGCAATAGAGCAGCAACTGCCTTCCCTGATCTTTATAAGAGTCCATCGATCATATATAGTAAATAAAAGCAGGATTGTAATGATAAAAGACAATTCGGTCGATATAGGTGGTGAACTGGATGTGAAAAATATACCCATAGGAAAATCCTACCGTGAAGGCCTGTTGAAGGAAATTAATGTTATGATGAGATAAATAACGGGCTTATATGCTTTCAAATAGAAATTTGTTTCTTTCTCATGTCGGTCAGACTTCGACTGAACCTTTGCTGATAGAGATAGAGTCGGCAAAAGGTATATGGCTGTATGGCCCAAAAGGTGAAAAATATCTGGACCTTGTTTCCGGAGTTTCTGTCAGTAATGTTGGTCATTCCAATAGCTATGTTATTAATGCAGCTAAGGAACAGCTGGATAGATATACTCACCTGATGGTTTATGGTGAGCTGATACAGTCACCACAGGTAAACTATGCCAGGAAGCTGAGTGATGTCCTGGGTGCTCATTTTGAAACTATATATTTTGTGAATTCCGGCTCAGAAGCAGTAGAAGGAGCTATCAAGACAGCAAGGAAATATACCGGAAGGAGTCGTATAGTCTCATTTAAAAATGCTTATCATGGATCAACTATGGGGGCCTTGAGCCTTTACGGCGATAATGCATTTAAATCTCAGTTTATGCCCCTTGTTCCTGAAACGGTACAGGCTGAAT
>DOZA01000226.1 GCA_003518245.1 Bacteroidales bacterium
GGTTACAGGGGAGATATGCCCGATGCTGTATTATTTGATGTAAACAGGGGAACACATTTCTCTGTACTGTTTGCTGTAAATCATAAGGGTGGTGACATATCAATATCTGATAGTGTTTTGAGTATTACTTCTTCTGATGAAGCTATTATCTATTGTTCCATAGGAAGCAGTTTCAATGGATATGACAGGGATCCTGCAAGTGATGGGCTTGATAGCAGGAGGATTGCAGGTATTAACCTCTTGAATGCACTTCAGAAAGGTTATCACAACATCAGGAATGATCATATTAAGGATTATCATAACTTCTTTGACAGGGTAGAACTTGAACTATACGGTGATGACAGGTCTGATATACCTATTGATGAGCGTCTCAGAAGATATGCTGATGGAGGGGAAGACAAGGACCTTGAAAGTCTGTATTTTCAGTTTGGCAGGTACCTGCTTATTTCATCCTCACGTACAGATGGTGTGCCGGCGAACCTGCAGGGCATATGGAATCATCACCTCAGGCCACCATGGAGCAGTAATTACACAATGAATATAAATGTGGAAGAGAATTACTGGCTTGCTGAATGTGCAAACCTGCCGGAGATGCATATGCCCCTCCTTCAGTTTATTGATAACCTGTCTGTCTCAGGCAGGGTGACAGCCAGTACCTTTTATGGTGTCAACAGGGGATGGGCATCATGTCATAATTCAGATATCTGGGCTATGAGTAATCCCGTGGGTGATTTTGGTCAGGGGCATCCCTGCTGGGCTAACTGGAATATGAGTGGGGCATGGCTTGTGACACATCTCTGGGATCATTATCTCTATACCGGAGATATGGATTTCCTGAGGGATAATGCCTATCCGTTAATGAAAGGTGCAGCTGAATTCTGCCTCGACTGGATGGTAGAAGACAAACAGGGCAATCTGGTTACGTCACCATCCACCTCACCCGAAAATATTTATATAACGGGTGATGGCTACAGGGGAGCTACTCTTTACGGAGCAACAGCTGACCTGGCAATAATAAGGGAGTGCTTCAGACAGACTATCAGGGCTGCTGAATTACTCGATGCAGACAAAGTTTTTCAAAAAGAATTAGGGGATGCCTTGGTTAAGATACATCCATATAGAATAGGGGAAAAGGGTAACCTTCAGGAATGGTACCACGACTGGCAGGATGCTGATCCACGGCACAGGCACCAGTCTCACCTCTACGGGCTGTACCCTGGCAGGCATATAAACCTGTCAGAAACACCTGAACTGGTTGATGCCTGTCGTATAAGTCTGGAAAATAAAGGAGATGAAACAACAGGCTGGTCAAAAGGATGGCGGATAAACCTCTGGGCAAGAATGGGGGATGGCGATCATGCATATAAGATGTACAGAGAACTTCTTCGATATGTTGACCCATTAGGAATGGAAACAAATTACAGCAAAGGTGGAGGAACATACCCCAATCTTCTTGATGCTCACCCACCATTTCAGATAGATGGTAATTTCGGCGGTGCAGCCGGTGTGGCAGAGATGCTTATACAGTCAGATGAAGAGAAAATTATTCTTTTGCCGGCATTACCCGGTAAATGGGACAGAGGATATATAAAGGGTCTTTGTGCACGGGGTGGATATGAATTATCAATCCAATGGGATAAGGGAATATTGGAAAAAGTAAGTGTTAAGGCCCGGGCAGACGGTAAAACCAGGCTTATCTATGGTTCACAAAGCATAGACCTGGAGATGAAAAAAGAAGAAGTACGTGAGATTGGCAGGAATGAATTATTTCAGTAAACGACTGCGTGCCTGAGAATGATTATTAATTAAACCCAATGATATATAACCGGTCATATTGAACAATTTATAATTATTGAAGTATATTTATTTGAAGTGCAGTAAAGTATTATACAATGAATATTGACCTGGTAATATATTATGACCTATCTATAAAGCATTCAGATAATAGGAGGAAGGGCAAAAAATGTTTCTATCAAGATATCACTTCAGGGTTTGATTTGTCCGGTTCAGCCTATTCTGGCTCCATATTCTTTTCTAATTAATTATCTTGGTACATTCTTTATAGTAAGAATAGGCTATAAGGAGTTTACAGTGTTAAGTTATTAATATATGTCTATGAATAAGATACTGTTATCCATAATATTTTTTTCCTTCAATGTAGGAGTATGTTTTACCCAGGATGATTCAGAAATAAATGGAGGAGTAATAAAGTATGAGGCCTTTGATAAATTTGATCTTTCTTACTTCAAAGATGCTGATCCGAAAGTAAAGGAGTGGCTTGCCGGAATGCCGAAAGGTGTAAAATATGCCAAAGTGCTGTATTTCAATAACAGGTACTCTTTGTTCGAGGAGGATAATACAGCGCAGGCTGCAGTTGTGGATAAGAAAGTACTTGTTATGAGGTCGAAAATGCCTTATATAACTGCTCCCAGACCAGTACTTAAGAAGATCTTTATCAATAGGGGAAAAGGTGTTATGTCAAAGCAAATGGAGCTCATGACCCGCTTTTTTATTATCGAGGAGGACCTTACAACCTGGGTCTGGAAGCCTGGTACCAAACAGGTAAAAATACTTGATTACATGTGTATGAGTGCCACTTCCACCTCCGGGGATAAAGTAGTTACTGCATGGTTTACACCACAGATAAAAACTAAGGCGGGACCTGAGCTTTATGGTGGGCTGCCAGGACTGATACTTGCTGTAGATATTAATGGAGAAAATGTACTACTTGCAACCGAGGTGAATCTTAACCCACCAAGCGATAAACTATTTAAGAAACCTACAGAGGGTAAGAAAATGAAAAGTGAGGCTTTCCAGAATCTGGTGGACGAAAAAATGGAGCAGTACAGGGCTGAGCGTGAAAGCCGGAAGATGAAGGAGAACAGTGATAAATCCGGATATCATAAATAATGATATAATAAATAATAGTATAAAAGAATAAGGTATGATTAAAAGAACTTCAATCCAGCTTATAGTAGCTACAGTACTTACTTTTATTTTTCCCCTGCAGACAAACGCGCAGGATATAAAAGGTGGTACAGTCAAATATGAACAAATGAATTTTATTGATTTCGATTATACCCCGACAGGGAATACCGAGAGAGATAATTGGTTTGCTAACCTGCCAAAGGGCAGGAAGGTTGGAAAAGTTCTTTACTTTAATGAAAGGTACTCACTATACCAGAAGGATGATAATTCATCCGTTCAACCTCTGGAAGGAAGACAGGGTATGATGATGGACAGGTTATCAATGGGTTCAGCCCCAAAGCCCGTATTACAGACCTCATGGATGGATACAAAAAAAGGTACAAGGGCTGATGTTTATGAGCTTATGACGCGCTTGTTCAGAGTTGAAGAAAAACTGGAGAATCCCGCATGGAAACCCGGTAAAGAGCAGCGTAGTATTCTGGGATATGTTTGCCAGGATGCAAGCCGTAAAGATGGAGATAAAACCATTACAGCCTGGTTTACACCGGAAATACCTGTGTCATATGGTCCGGGACAGTATTATGGATTACCCGGCCTTATACTTGCAGTTGAATTGGATGGTAAGAACGC
>DOZA01000060.1 GCA_003518245.1 Bacteroidales bacterium
TCCATCAGCAGATTATCCATTCTGCGAAGGAAGAAGCCTGTCTCCAGCAGTTTTACCCCGCCGGACATAACAAGAGCCCTCTCGCTCGTATTCCTCATTTCCTGCAGTCTCCTTCTGAATTCCTCATCATTAATATCAGTATACCTGGTATGTGAGTGTTTGAACCAGTTAATATCCATTAATGCATTATCAAGCTCAGATAAATCTGTCGGGTTCCCTGTGATCAATGGCTGCCAGTATTCTTTCTCTTGATGTCATTTGGCTGAGCATTATTTTACCGGCGGATAAGGTTTGGGATGCAAATTAAAAGAGCCCATACTGAAATTTCCGGGATGATTATTAAGGAAAATTTGCTAATTTAGGTTTCGCAAATTCAAAACGCAAAAACAAAATGAATACATCAAAAAAATCAGGTAAAGCGAAAAAAATACTAGCAGGGCTGCTGATATTTATACTTGTAATAATTCTTGCAGCAGCAGTGTATCTTAACTCACTAATGCCCATAATAACAGGGTATGCGGCCAAGAATCTCTGTTCTGCAGTATTCGTTTCTGAACGCAACCAGGAAGATGTTGAAAATACAGACCTTGATTTCTCATTTATCAGTAAGGTAAAAAACACTGTAGACAGGGAGAATATGACCGTCACAAGCAGGTTCCTCTGGGGCAAATCAATTGCTGTTTACAGGGAAAGGTTTGGAGCGACACTACTGGTAAATAAGGATGTGGATAATTTAAAAACAATTTCTTTTCCGGCTATTGACCCGGGATATTCCGGAGATACCCTGGCCTGGCCTATGGGGGATATTTTAAGCGATACCCTTGCAGTTATGGAAAAGGAAAAGCTTGCAGACATTAGCAGCAGCCTGGTAAATGAAAATGCATACGGAGGTAATGCTTTTGCCTTCATGGTGCTACACAAGGGCATCCCTGTGGCAGAAGCTTATAAACCAGGCTTTAATAAAGACACAAGACTGCTGAGCTGGTCAATGGCTAAAAGTGTTACAAATGCCCTGGTAGGAATAAGGGCATATGACAGCACCCTGAGCATAACAGATAGTGAGTTGCTGACTCAATGGCCTGATGACAGGAAGGATATCACACTTGAAAACCTGATGCAGATGCAGAGCGGGCTTACATGGAATGAGGATTACGGAATCAGGTCTGATGTTACCGTCAGGCTTCACTGTGAACCTGACTTGGCACAATTCGCTTTCAGCCAGCCCCTTGAATATGATCCAGGTACACACTGGTATTATTCTTCGGGAACAACTAATAAAGTAAGCTATATCTTAAGGCAGCAATTTGAAAATGATGATGACTATTATGCCTACCCACATGAGGAACTGTTTTACAGGATAGGAATTACGGATGCTGTATTTGAAACTGATGAAACAGGAACACTGGTGGGATCATCATATCTGTATATGACTGCACGCGATTATGCCCGTTTTGCCCTTTTATATATGAATGACGGAATGTTCAACGGGAAACGTATTCTTCCTGAAGGATGGGTCGATTATACTGTTATTCCTGCTTCTGACAGCGACGGACAATACGGATCATTCTTCTGGCTTAACCGCGATGGAGGGATTGATTCAGCCCCGGAAGATATGTTTATGTGCATAGGACATGATGGTCAGCGTATATTTATGATTCCTTCCCGGGAGCTGATTGTAGTTGTACTGGGTTACTCACCCGACAACACCATGGATTTTAATAAACTGATAGGAGATATTATCGCTGCTCTTTGATCTGACTGCGTATGGCTACTTTTGGGAGGATAATCAGAAAGCCCGGGCGAAGAAAGAAAAACCTGATGAAAGCTTCCGGGCAGTTTTCGGTGCTTCAGGAAATAAGTCTTATTGAGTTACTGAAGAAAGCCCAGAACACCCGTTTCGGCAAACATTACGGTTTCAGGGAAATACTGGATTCGGAAAACATTGTGGATTCATTCAGGACCTCTGTTCCAATATTTGAATATGATACCATATTTGAACAATGGTGGTCACACTTGCTGGAGGGTGATCATAATGTATGCTGGCCCGGAAAGGTTAATTATTTTGCACTCACATCAGGTACCTCAAGGGATACGAGCAAAAGAATGCCCGTTACCGGGGATATGATTAATGCCATAAGAAATACGGGTTTTAAGCAGTTGCTTGTACTGGGCGGACTAAAACTGCCTCAGGATGTGTTTCAGAAAAGCCTCCTGATGGTGGGGGGTAGCACTTCGCTCGTAAAGAAAAATGGGTATTCTGAAGGTGATCTGAGTGGGATACTGGCACGTAAAATGCCCCGATGGGTATATAAGTTTTATAAACCGGGGATAAGGATAGCTAATATACCTGATTGGAACACCAGGCTGGATAGGATAGCCATGAAAGCAAGGAAATGGGATGTCCTGGGTGTGGCAGGCACACCTTCATGGATACAGATTATGCTTGAGAGGATAGTGGAATATTATAATCTTGATAATATACACGAACTATGGCCCGACTTCATGGCTTATTCATGGGGAGGGGTTAGTTTGGCACCATATAGAAGCAGCTTTGAAAAACTGCTTGGTAAACCAATAGTCTATCTTGAAACTTACCTTGCTTCAGAAGGATTCCTGGCTTATCAACACAGGCTGGACTGCAATATGCAACTTGTTTTTGATAACGGTATATTTTTCGAGTTTATACCATGCACCGATAATAATTTTAATGCTGACGGCAGTATGAAAGATAACCCGGAAGTACTGGTTTTATCAGAAGTGGAGGCAGGTGCCGATTATGCCTTGCTCATAAGTACCTGCTCGGGGGCATGGCGTTATATGATAGGCGATACCATAAGGTTCCTGAACACCGATAATTATGAAATGATTATATCGGGCCGGACAAAACATACACTCAACCTGTGTGGTGAACATCTTTCGGTTGATAATATGGATATGGCCATTGAATGGATAGGTAGTAAATTTAACATTGAGATAAAGGAATATACTGTTGCGGGCATAAAGAATAACGGATATTTTGCACATAAATGGTACCTGGGTATTAACGGAGTAGATGTTGATGCCAATGTGATAAGGGATCAGCTTGACGAAAAGCTTGCTGAGCTTAATGATGATTACCGGACAGAACGATCTGCAGCCTTAAAAGAGATAAAACTGCAATTGTTACCTGTATCTGCTTTTTATGAATTCATGAGACAAAAAGGCAAAGAGGGAGGTCAGAATAAATTTCCAAGGGTCATAAACCAGATATCAGAAGAATGGAGTAGTTTTCTTGTGTCTGGCAAGTATTCATGACGGGTATATCATGAATACCTGTTGATAAAAATTGCTTTGTACTGAATAACCATCAAGACAGTCCGGACTATTTGGCGCCTTCCAGGATGTTTTCAAATGCTTTTTTCATCTCTTCCAGCTTTTCAGAATCCGACTCGGCCCTGTTAATACGCTGCCCGGGATCATCGCCGAGATTATACAGCAGGTATATTTCTGAATTACCCAGCTCAATATTTACATTTTTACCTATGGCAGGTCCTTTATAAGGCGGAATCATTACCCATGGCCCTTTTCTGTATGCTGTCCTGCCGCTTGCTTCGAGAATAAGTTCATTTCTGCCGGACTGGCTTGCTCCTAGAAAAGTATCAATAAAACTTTTGCTGTCGGGTCCTTTTTTATCACTTCCTGTAATAGCTGCAAGTGATGATAGTATGTCTATCTGTGATACTAGTGCATCTGAAACAGCCGGCTCAATTTTACCTTTCCAGTATGTAATGAAAGGAACCCTTGTGCCTGCCTCAAAAAGACTGTACTTCCCACCCCTGAAAGGTCCTGATGGATTATGATCACCCAGCTTTTCCACAGCATTATCATAATAACCGTCATTTATTACCGGACCATTATCGCTTGACAGTATAATTAATGTCGTTTCAAGCAGATTATGTTTTTCAAGGGTGCTGATTATCTCACCAATACACCAGTCTGCTTCAATAATCACATCACCCCTGGGACCCATTCCCGTTTTGCCTACAAAACGCTGGTTGGGTGTTCTTGGGACATGTGGTTGTTGTAATGCATAATAAAGAAAAAAAGGCTCATTCCTATGATCGGTAATATATTGCTTTGCCTTTACAAGGAATGTATCGGCCATATTCTCATCAACCCACCTGGCCGACTGGCCACCTTTCATAAAGCCTATACGCGGTATACCGTTAACTATGCTGTTATTATGCCCGTGATGATACTTCATCTTCAGCATTTCCGGGTTGTCCTTTCCTGTAGGCTCACCGGGAAAATTTTCCCTGTAGTTCACTTCTATGGGATCATCGGGATCCAGGTTGCATACCTTGCCGTTCTCTATATATACGGTAGGCACACGATCCTGTGTGGCGGCCATAATAAATGAATAATCAAAGCCAACATTATTTGGTCCGGGCGAGATATGTCTGTTCCAGTCAATCATTCCATCACCCAGTCCCAGGTGCCATTTGCCCACAATGCCTGTATGGTAGCCTCTTTCCTTAAGCATTCCTGGCAGGGTTAAGCGTAAGGTGTCAATTAACAAGGGGGCGGTACCTGACAGTATACGTGCTTTCTCGTTTCTCCAGGGGTATTCACCTATGAGCAGGGCATACCTGCTGGGTGAGCATGTTGCCGAAGAGGAATGGGCATCTGTGAACAGGGTACCTCCCTG
>DOZA01000028.1 GCA_003518245.1 Bacteroidales bacterium
TACCTGAATGTCATTATTTTATTATTAAGATCACTATCAAAGGGAGATAGCGACAGTGTCCGTCCCTGGGGTGCATAAAAACCGGGAGTGGAGATAGTCATCCCCTTTATAAATCCGGTAGATGCAAATTTTTTTAATAGCTCTTCACTTGCCCTGACAATATAAGGAGAAGGCAGCCTGTCAGGCCATGATGTGTGCTTCTTAAATTCTGTCTCGAAATAAATATCTGTAATATTTTCTATACCACGATAATAGTTCATTACTGCATCAAAACCAATAGCGTCTTCAGTAATTATTGCCTGACCTGCTTCCAGGTCAGGCTGCAGGCCGCCTGATGTACCTAACCTTACAATGGTCAAACCTGTTCTTTTATCTAAGAGAGTCCTGGTGGAAAGATCAAAATTAAACAGCGCATCCAGCTCATTAACAAGTATATCAATATTATCAGTGCCTATGCCGCTCGATATTATACTAACCTCTTTACCCCTGTATGTACCGGTAATAGTAAAAAACTCCCTGTTGTTCCTGCGTATTCTTATACTGTCCAGGTTATTTCCTATCATCTCTACCCTTCCGGGATCACCAACAATGATTATTTTTTTTGCTACCTCACCCGGTTTAAGACTAAGATGGAAAATGCTGCCATCACTGTTTAATATCAGTTCAGTATCTTTCATATCTTAATATTCTTAATTTAGAATGGTATTCATGATACCAAATTAGAAAAAAGTGGATGTAATATAAAGAAAGAGAACAATTTTAATCTATTTTTGTAATTAATATATAATAAAAATAAAAATTAATACAGGTGATGAAAAAAAAACAAACACTCATTATTTTACTCGCAGTTATCGTGATATTATTTTTGCTGTTCGGCAGCAGAATGTTTTATATTATCAGGCCGGGTGAACGGGCAGTAGTATTTAAAACGATAACTGGTGTGCTCGACAGAGATAATATTGTCGGGACAGGGCTAAAAGCAGTTGCGCCATGGAATTCACTTTACAGGTATGATGTGAAGGAACAGAAAAGCGAAGAGACTATGGATGTGCTTAGTAAAAACGGGCTGAGCATTAATGTGGATGTTACTGTCAGGTTCAATCCTATTTATGAAAAGATTGGTTATCTGCACGAAACATTCGGGATTAATTACGTAAACAGGCTTGTAACACCTGAAGTCAGGTCCACAGTAAGACAGGTTACAGGAAGGTACACCGCGGAAGAGATATATTCAACTAAAAGGAGTGAGGTTGAATCTTCCATTATTGAAGAAACGGCTATTATCCTGGGCAAGAATAATATAGAAATGAGGGCCCTGCTGATACGCTCTATAGGATTACCTTCTGAAATAAAGAAAGCTATTGAAAGCAAACTTACAAGAGAACAGGAAGCACTTGCCATGAAATTTATCAACGAAAGGGAAAAACTCGAAGCCGAACGCAAGTTTATTGAGGCTGAAGGTATAGCCAATTATAACCGTACTATAAGTGCCAGTCTTACTGACAGAATTCTTACGCAAAAAGGTATAGATGCTACATTAAAACTTGCTGAATCACAAAATGCCAAAGTTGTTGTTGTAGGATCAGGAGAAAATGGTCTTCCCTTAATACTCGGAAATAATTAATTATTACTTGAAAAAATAAAGAAGGTGTCTTAAGTAAGACACCTTCTTTTTTGCCTGCTGTTAAAAAATGTTAAGCCGCATCAGTAATGGCCCAGGAGCAACGTAATAATTACAGAAATAATCTATTTTTGTAGCCGGCAAGGAACAATTAGTGAAATAGCCTGTTATATAGTTGGTAAAGTGTTAATTAGCGATATTATGATAAGGAGAGTCTTTATAATGGTTATTCTTTTAACTGTAATTACATCTGTTGATGTATTGGCAGGTAGTAAGGATAGGAAGGATAAAAAGGATAATCCACTTCTTCTTCGTAAAAGTATAACAGCGATAAAAACGGATACCCCTCCTGTTATTGACGCCAGGCTGGATGATGAGGCCTGGCTGTCAGCCGATATAGCTGATAAATTTGTACAATATTCACCTTTCAGCGGCTCTCCCAGTAAGTACCGTACCGAAGTAAGGGTGCTTTATGATAATTCGGCAATATATATTGGTGCCATGATGTATGATCCTTATCCTGACAGCATATACACAGAATTGGGTGAGAGGGATTCCGATTATAATCTTAATGCCGACCAGTTTACAATTGACATCTGTCCTTATAATGATGGTATAAATGGTGCCACATTCAAGGTTTCAGTATCCGGTGTGCAGTCAGACAGGCCACCCAAAAAAGAATACAGTTTCAGGCATATGGGAAATACCTGGGATGCTGTATGGGAAAGTAAAACAGCAATCGTTGGGAATGGATGGATAGCGGAAATAAGAATTCCCTATTCAGCTCTGCGTTTCCCGAAAGATAAAGTTCAAACATGGGGAATAAATTTCTGGAGAGAAGTAAGGAGAAACAGGGAACAATCGTCGTGGAATTATGTTGACAGGGGAATAGGTACATCATTCAATCACCTGGGTGAGATGAAACAGATAAAGGATATAAAACCTCCTTTACGCCTTTCATTTACCCCGTATGTATCTGGTTATATTGAGCAAAATCCTGATTATAAAGCTGTGGGCCTTACCTATAATGGAGGGCTGGATCTTAAATATGGCATAAGCGAATCTTTCACACTGGATGCTACCCTTGTACCAGACTTCGGGCAAGTGCAATCTGATGACCAGGTGCTTAATCTAAGCCCTTATGAAGTACGTTATAACGAGAAAAGACCTTTCTTTATGGAAGGTACAGAGTTATTTAATAAAGGTAATGTGTTTTACTCAAGGCGTGTGGGGTCCAGACCAAAAGCATATTATGATGTTTATAAAGATATTGAAGCTACCGAAGAGGTGAGATTAAACCCCATGGAGTCTTCTTTAATAAATGCTACAAAAGTATCGGGGAGAACTAAATCAGGCCTGGGTATAGGCGTCTTCAATGCAGTTACAAATTCTATGTATGCAACAGTTGAGGATACTGAAACGGGTGAAACAAGACAGGTTATGACCGATCCGTTGACAAACTATAATATGATAATACTGGATCAAAGCCTGAAGAATAATTCATACATAAGCCTGTTTAATACAAATGTCTGGCGTAATGCTGTGAATGATAAGAATTTTTATACGGCTAACGTTTCAGGTACTGAATTTAATATACAGAACAATAGCAGGTTATATTCAATTTCAGGGCAGCTGGCTGTATCCCAGAAATATTATAAAGATATTGATAACGATTTCGGCCATGCATTTCAGTTGCGTGGTGGGAAAACAGGTGGTGCATTCAGGCTTGAATATGAACTGGAAGCTTTATCTGATAATTATGACCATAATGATATGGGTTATATGAGGCGCAATAATGAACTACAAAATCAGGTAAACGTATCATATAATATTTATCAGCCTTTCTGGAAAATATTAAGCGCGCGAAATTCAATCTCGTACAGGCATACGATGTTATATACGCCTAGGGTGTTTACCGGTTCCGAGTTCAATCTGAACTCAAATGTGACCTTTAAAAACCATCTTACTTTCTTTCTG
>DOZA01000252.1 GCA_003518245.1 Bacteroidales bacterium
CCGGGAGCTGATCTGCATGCACAGCTGGCAACGGCAACAGCTGAAGGAGAGATTTTTGCTGAAGTAATCCCTACTTTTTCAGCCACTGAAACAGCACAGATGAATTTTGGTAAATTTTCTCCCGGGCCACAGGGGGGAGAAATAATCCTGACACCAGAAAGTACTGTTTTTACCCTCGGAAGTGTTTTTTAAGGACCCGGCACCCATAACGCAGCCAGCTTTTACGTATCAGGTGACGCTGATGCTTCTTACTCAATCAGCCTGCCTGAAGAACCGGTGATTATTACCAATGTATCCGGTGCCAGGACAATGGTAGTCGATAATTGGATGTCAATACCTTCACAGGGTGCAGGCACAGGTTTGTTGCAAAATGGATTCCAGGTGGTATATATTGGTGCTACATTAAAAATTGGTAATCTTAATGATAACCCCGTAGGTGTTTACAGAGGCTCGTATATTATTACTTTCGATTTTAACTGATAGGGCATATAAATTTTTAAGCAATGTTTAGATCAACAAAAAAATCAAAATGTCGTGCCCGGTTCAGGACACTAATTATTCCCGCTACACTGGTAATTATTATGCTGATGCCTTTAAAAGCGGTAATTAGCGCCCAGGGCAACCTTCTTATTACTCCCCGAAGGGTGGTTTTTGACGGATCAACACGGTCAGTCGATCTTAATCTTGCAAATACAGGTCAGGACAGTGCAACATATGCTATTTCCATTATCCAGATAAGGATGACCGAAGAGGGGCAGTTTGAAACTATTACCGAGCCTGACCCGGGACAACGGTTCGCCGACAGGTTTATAAGGTATTTCCCCAGATCGGTTGACCTTGCTCCCGGTGAAGCGCAGGTTGTCAAAGTACAGATTACAAGAAGAAGCGAGCTTGAAGAAGGAGAATACAGGTCTCACTTTTACTTCAGGGCTGTTCCTGACATAAAACCACTGGGCGAGGAAGATGCCACAAAGGTTAACGACGCAATCTCGGTACAGCTAACTCCTATCTTTGGTATTACTATACCGGTAATAATACGTGTAGGAGAATCAACTATCAATGTTGGTTTATCAAATCTTGAATTCAGAATGGTAGATAGCACTGAGCCACAGTTGATATTAACTTTTAACCGTACAGGTAACATGTCAGTATATGGAAACCTGACGGTGGATCATATTTCTCCTGCCGGAACCCTTACACGTGTTGCCACAGCAAATGGGATAGCTGTATATACGCCCAATACTAAAAGGAAGTTTATCCTTAATCTTTCAAAGAATGAGGAGGTTGATTATTCTGAAGGGAAACTTAAAATATCTTATTCAGCACCATCGGAAATAAGATCGGAGATATACGCTGAATCGGAACTTATGCTGAATTAATATTTTACTGATATATTATTTCAGCTGCTTTAAACTGCATTATTATGATAAACCTGAAGCAGATCTGCAAGAGCATCTTTCTCGCAGTTTTTTTTATATATGCTGCGATGCCTCTTTCTGCTGCTGACCGCTATTCGGTATCATCAGGTAACTGGAATTCAACATCAACATGGTCAGCCAGTTCGGGAGGAGCTTCAGGAGCAAGTGTCCCGATTGCAGGTGATAATGTATATATTGAAAGTAATCATACCATAACGGTCACGGCAAATGCGGCATGTGCTAATATTACTTTTACCGGTTCAGGAGGGACACTCAATGTTAATTTATCAGTTACTCTCACAGTATCAGGATCAATAACCCTTAATATCCTGGAGACAGGCAATACTTCCTGTACAATATCAGGATCAGGTTCTGTAAGCTGTGCAAATGTAAACACCGGCCAGGCAGTTTACACACCGGTGCAGAGTGTTTTATTAACTCATACCATACTTTCAACCATCAGTTCTTTTAACGTTTCCTCTGATATAAATCTTAACAGTTACAAATCAGGTCCCATGAAAAGATATGCAAACTTTAACCTCCAGGAAGGTATATTGGATGTATCGGGATCTATTATAAGCCCTGGGCCTCCACCCAAGTCAACATTCTCAATGGAAACAGGTGCTGAAAGCGGCACACTGGTACTAGGCGGGGCTACTCCTTTTAACGTTTCAGGAGCAGATGATATTTTACTTGAAGGGGTGTCAACACTTGTAAACTATAAAAGGGAAGGCAACCAGACAGTGCTTGATGAAACATATACTAACCTTACCCTGTCAGGTAGCGGGACTAAAACCTTGAATGGTGTCACTGTCAGTTCTATATTATCGATTGAAGGAAGTGCTGTAGCCTCCGGCACAACACCTACTTACGGGGCAGCCTCAACGCTTCAGTACAAAGGATCAGTTGCACAGACAACAGGAATTGAATTCCCTGCTACTTTCACAGGAAGCGGTGGTGTAATAATTGATAACAGTAATGGTGTATCACTGAATAGTGATAAGACAATAGAAAGCAACCTTAACCTGGTAAGTGGTTACCTTAATGCAGGATCAACAACCCTGATTTTCCAGAACTCAAATACGCCAATAATAAAAACTTCGGGTACTATTACAACAAATTCCTCTACCAATATATTCTTTGGTACTACCGGTAATACAGTTGGTGCAGTATTTACTATACCCCCGGGCACCTTTACTTCAGCTCCTATAATCAATAACCTTACAATAAACCGAACAAACAGCCTTACCCTGGGAAACCAGATGATCTCTGTGAAAGGTATAGTATTATGTAACGGTCCTCTTAATACTGCAGGCAATCTGACTCTTGTCTCAGATGCTTCAGCAACAGCACTTATTGATGGCTCAGGTACGGGACAGATAACAGGTAATGTAACTATACAACGGTACCTGCCGGTGGGTTTCGGCTATAAATATTTCAGTTCTCCCTTCCAGTCAGCTACAGTAAATGAATTTGGTGATGACATGGATCTTACTTACTGGTTCCCCACATTCTATAAGTATGATGAGAGTCGTACCAGCTCAGGATGGGTAGATTATACAACTACTACCAATGTTCTGCAGCCAATGGTAGGTTATGCCGTTAATTTTGGATCCTTTTCTGTGCCAAATACAGTGGATGTTACAGGTACTGTAAATAATGGTGCTCTCTCCTTAACCCTTTACAATAATAATAATACCTATACACAGGGGCTTAAC
>DOZA01000364.1 GCA_003518245.1 Bacteroidales bacterium
ATGAGTCATCCTGGAAAGAATCAAAAATATCAAATGGACCTGGTGGCAAGCTGGAAAAAGCATTCTTCCCGCCGGTGCGTATTACTGAAAGAATAAATCCGGTAAATATCTACTCACCTTCGAAAGGAGTTTATATAGCCGATATGGGTGTCAACTTTACCGGAGTATACAGAATCAAACTTAAAGGTGTTGAAGGAGACACCATTACTTTAAGGTTTGGAGAACGTATTTATAAAGACGGGAGTCTCAATCCTATGACCACAGTATGCGGTCAGATAAAAAGGAAAGGTGTGGGAGGACCGGGGGCACCGGATATTGCATGGCAGGCCGATACTTTTATCGTAGGCAGTGTCGCAGAGACCTGGTACAAACCTGAATTTACATTCCATACCTATCGTTATATGGAGATAAAAGGGCTTGATTATATGCCTGAGATCTCTGATCTTGAAGGACTGGCATTGCATTCGGATGTGGTTAATAATAACAGTTTTTCGTGTTCTTCAGATCTTATAAATTCGATACAGGAGGCTGTGGAACAGACCTTCAGGGCAAATATCATTAGTGTTCAGTCTGATTGTGCGGCAAGGGAGAAATTCGGTTATGGCGGAGACCTCAATGCAACAAGCGAATCATACATCTGCAATTTTGATATGCATTCCTTCTACATCAAAACAATATATGACTGGGTAGATGCAATTAACGATTCTGTTTTTATTGATACAGCTCCTTATGTGGGGATAAAATATTGTGGTCTGAGCTGGGAATCAGCATTCCTTATCACACAATATTACCTGTACCTGTATTATGATGATATTGAATTAGTAAAGGAAATGTATAAGTTTGATAATGAATGGATGGATAAGGTAGCCAGGATCCACCCTGATGGCTGGGTCAGTAAAGGACTGAGCGACCACGAATCCCTTGAGCCTGTTCCCGTAAAACTTACAGGAACCTGCCATTACCTGCAGTGTGCAAGGATAATGAGAGAATTTGCTTCTATAACTGGTGATACTGAAAAGGAAAAATACTATAATGAACTGGCCGGTAAATTAAGAGATCAGATCAAAAGCGAATTCTGGGATAAACCAGTCGAAGGCAGAATAAACAGACAAACCCTTTATTCATGCTTATTATATCATAAAATTATTCCCGATGAAAGAAATAAAGGCCGCAAAGAATTCACTTCTTAAAGCTGTTAATAATGGCCCATCTGGTCATTTTACTACCGGTATCTTCGGAACTAAATATGTACCTGAAGTCCTGTCTGAATATTATTCAGTTGAACTGGTATATGACATTGTTAATAGCACTGACTACCCCGGGTGGGGTTTTATGATTGATAATGGTGCAACAACTATATGGGAAACATGGAAAGAAAGTGATAATACTTTTTCAAACTGTCACCCTATGTTCGGGAATGTCTCGGAATGGTTCTTCAGGTGGCTGGGTGGAATAAGACCAGACCCTGATCACCCTGGTTTCAGGAAATTCCACATTTCACCATCAGCACCTGATGATCTTACATATGTCAATTGTACATACTTTTCACCGAAAGGGAAAATAATATCCAACTGGAAAAAAGATGACAGAAGCATTATATACCATATAGAGATACCAGAGGGAAGCAAGGCAATTGTAACAGTGCCTGTTGAAGAACCATATAAAATCCGGATAAAGAAAATCAATGATCCGGATTTTAAGCCTGAAAAGGTCGATAATTACCAAACAGGGAAGTTTGAGCTTGCTGAAGGAATATACAATATCACTGTTTCAAAATAACAAATCAATCATTTTAATTAATTATTAAAACCCTAAAAAATGTTAGCAGTAAAAGAAAATAAAAAGGTTTTGATATTACTTATGGTATCATTTTTCTTCAATATTACTGCATTTCCGCAGCAACAGGATCCTATTATATCATGGGACTTCAATAGTATTAATAACAGGACAGTCATTGAAAAAATCAGTGGTATTGCAGATACCCTTGAAGGTAATTTCAGTATTGTAAAGGGAGTAGAAGGGAAAGGGCTTAAACTGGATGGGTTTACTGCCTGTTTAAGAAGAACAAATAACCAGGTACCCGTCCCCGGAGAGGAGTTTACTGTAGAAGCATGGGTTTCATTAGGCAACTACCCCTGGAACTGGTGCCCTGTTATCACTTTTGAAAGTGATGAAATAAAAGGATACCGCCTGATGATAGGACCACACGGGAAAATTTCACTTGAAACAGCTATTGCTGAACAATGGGTAGCCTGTACAACAGGAAGGTTAACAATCCCTCTCAGGGAATGGATGCATATAAGCGCCACATACAGGGCGGGCGTGGATATGAATGTATATATCAACGGAGAACTGAAGGCAACCATGTCCATACAGGGTGAGATTACTTATGCCAGTGGAAGAAAAGCCTTATGCCTTGCCGGAATGGTAGCGAAGCCCGGTAAACCATCTGATATACACCGAACCTGGGGCACTCTTCCACAATATTATGGTCTTAATGGTATAATCGATGGATTGAAAGTATATGATACTGCCTTGTCACAGGAACTAATAGCCGGAAATGCACAGCTTGCCGGCATAGATAAACCGGATATTAAACCCCATAAATTACCTACCATTGATAAACATCCCGGACGCTTTGGTGCATTCTACACCAAACTGAAATATTATGATGGATGGGATAATTTATGGCCCGTTGACCAGGATCCTGATATAGTGGTCTGTTTTGACAGGTTACCCGTGAAGGTAATGTTCTGGAGAGGGATAAGGTATGGCACGTCATGGGTATCTGAAAATGAAAACTGGATGTCGGATCAGAGTGTTGAAGCATGGGGAATAGGTAAAAATGATACTGAAGGGTGTTTTGAACATATGCAGGACAGACATTGCCGCTTTTCACATGTCAGGATAGTTGAGAATAATGATGCAAGGATAGTTGTACACTGGCGCTATGCACCGGTAAGTGCATATAATAATACCTGGAGAATAGATCCAAAAACAGGCTGGGAATGCTGGGTCGATGAATATCACTATATTTACCCTGATGCAACAGGAATAAGGAAAGTATCGTGGAAAAAAGGTACTTTGAAACACCCAAGGCAATTACAGGAATCATTACCATTATTGCAGCCAGGACAGGTTGAAAGCGACCTTCTGAATATCGACTATGTTCATGTTGCAGATTATGATGGACATATAAATCCTGTTTCATATGTTGATAACCCAAAAGAAAGAGATACTAAATTCGCCAGAAATTATACCATACAACAGTATAACTTCAAATCAGAAAACAAACCCTTCATATGCTTTGAACCAGGGAACAGGATGTCTGTAAGATGGAACAATATCGAAAGATATAATATGCACAGCGGCTGCAATCATTTCCCTGTAGGCCAGGCAAGGTGCGACGGACGTACCAGTACAACCTCTGACCGGCCCTCTCATTGTGACAGCTTTCCTATTTCTGATCCGGTAATTCATGAAAAGGGAGACCTCTATTACTGGAATGGCTTATACGGCATAAATGGAATGTCAATGGAAGATCTTATTGAATTTGGCAGATCATGGGCCTATGCACCCGAAATAGCAGTCAGCGGGAAAAATATTGTTTCCAGTGGATATGATCTCAGTGAAAGATGTTACAGGTTAGATAACACTGACGGAAAAGCAAAGAATATTGAAATAAAGTTATCAGCAAGCGAAGATAATCCTATTTATAATCCTGCATTCTTTATAAAAAACTGGAACTCTGAAACAGCAAGTATTCTGGTAAATGATAAACCATTGAAAAATGCTCGGATTGGAGTAAATCATGAACTTGAAGGTGATGATCTTATTATATTT
>DOZA01000111.1 GCA_003518245.1 Bacteroidales bacterium
TCCTACTTCCGAATCGACCTCGACCTTTCCTTTGTGGTTTTGTATTATACCATGTACAATTGAAAGGCCTAGACCCAGTCCGCTCGAGTCTCTTTTTGTTGTGTAAAACGGTTCAAAGATATGTGGCACATCCTGTGGCGCTATGCCTGTGCCATTGTCTGTTATATCAACCCTTATACTGTCTTCATCAGGGTTACTTGTCCTGGCAGATATCGCACCATTTTCCTTGATCGCTTCGGAAGCATTCACCATTATTGCAAAACATGCCTGTTTGATCTGGTTAGGACTACAGAAAACAAGGTCAGCCTCAGCTGTAAATTCCTTTACCAGCTTTATATTGGCTATTTTTGCTGAATGAGTAATCAGGTTGCATGTTGCCTCAAGTATCTCATGCAGGTTCTTGATCTCAAAATTATCCTGGTCTTTCCTGGAAAAATCAAGCAGGCCTTTGACTATATCACCACATCTCTTAGTCTCTGACTCAATAAACCTGAGATGCTTGAGCATAGACTCTTTCTTCGGGTGATAATAATCAGCATTATTTAACAGTTTCTGCACCAGCTTGGTATATACAAGAATCCCCGACAGCGGGTTATTTATTTCATGGGCAACCGACGAAGACAACTTGCCCAGTGATGCTATGCGTTCAACATGTATCAGTTCATTCTGGGCTTCAGACAGCTCCTCTGTTTTTCTCTGCACCTTGTATTCCAGCTGGTGTGACCAGTTCTGTAACTCCTTTGTGGCTGATTCAATATTATCAAGCATATTATTAAAGGCCAGTGAAACCTTTCTCATATCATCCAGCAGGTTAGGCTTTATATCAAGCCTGATACTGTTATTACCTTCTGATACCGCTTCGCTTGCACTGATGATTGAATTGAGAGGATTTTTTATCCTCTTTCTGGTAAAAATAATAAGGAAGGTAACCATTAAGATAGTGATCACCGTGGCCAGGATAAGGAAATCATTTGATGACTCCTGAACGACTGAATCAAGATTTTTTAGAGGTAGTTTAATAATAAGTGATCCAAGCACTTCCTCACTTTCATCATGGTAATGGCATGCAGCAGTATAACATGATTTTTCATTAAGAATCGGTTTTCTTATTAATAACTGCCTTGGGCTCATACCTGATTTATATATCCCACACTGGGCAGTATTTCCTATTATCCGATAAGTCTTTTCCTTAACCGGAAACATTTCACTTAGGTTGGAATGGCAATTCATGCAATTAGGATCAACACCTTTGTCCGGATACATTGCCAAAGAGGTGTATGCAAGGCTGTCCTGGTCATCGTACATATTTACTTCATCAATACCCGACATGGTGCTTATTATATCCAGTGTCCTCTGCAGCATGGCCTTGTCATTTTCGAGCATTGAATAATATAGTGAACTTTCAACAATGGAACTTAAATTGTCCCCCGTTTACCTTATGGTAGTGTTGAAGAACTCAACATAGATAGATCTGAAGACGACATTAAATAAAATAAAAAGAACGATAAGTGAACCGGCAATAATAAATACTACACGTCCATAAATAGTAGATCTGAACCGGGTATATTTACGGATCAGGCTCCTGTCTGACAATCGTTTAAAAAATGATTTTATTCCTTTTATCATTTTATTCAGCTTTTTTCCATGTCTGACACCTTTTGCATTTATATGCACCATGCATGGATACTGATCGATGATCAGACCCCATGCTAAGACGGTGTTTAATTTTTCGACACCTAAAGTACAAAAAGTACCACTTATATCCTGATATATTAAGTACTAATGGCTGAGAAAGCTCTCCTGGAAATCTTTCCATACCTCATCGGGCATGCCGGCAAGAGGATACTTTGTTTTTACGCACTCTTAAGAGGTGTCAATGAAACGATTCTGAAACTCCTCCCAGACATCAGGGCCATAGTTCTCCAACAAACCATCCTTTATCTCACCACCATCCTGTAGTATAACCATTGAATATTCAGCATTATCAGGCTTAACGGTCGTTGCAACAAAATCCTTTAATCCAGAAAATTGTGATTTCAAAAATTCACGGTAATTATCCCCCATGAAATATTTCTTAGCCTCTTTTATCCAGTTATCAGGTTCAATAGCATAAATCCATCCATCGTCAAATGGAGCATTGTTTACCATTGCAGTATTACCTGCCAGTTCCCTGTTGGTTTCAGTAATCTTACCAGAGACAGGTGAAAAAATATCCAGCTGCTTACCATTCTGTACCAGGCTGACAAATGTTTCTCCCCTCTTGATCATGGATCCAGCTTCTTTCATTTTTATTCTTGTTACCTTGCCTGTTATATGCTGCAGAAAATCATCAATACCAACCTTTACTTTTCCATCTTTCTCCATAAAAGCCCATGTATGTGATCTGTCAAAGAATACACCGGCAGGAGCTTCAACACTGTTATCGTTGAATGCAGGTAATCCAGCAGTAATCTCTTGCTGCGGTTCTGCTGACCTGGCCCTTGCCAGCCTGGCTATCACATATGCAATTAATACCACAAGCAGTACAGTACCTGCAATAAACAAAACGATAGCTGCCTTTACAGGTTGTTCGGCACGTTCGATAACAGCTGTTTCCGGCTGTGCATTTAATGCCTGTATCTTTGGCTGTCTCTCCCCTGGTATAAGCTCTGAGTACCCGGCTTCTGATATATAAGCCTGACCCCCTGATAGTATCCACTGTACAAAATCAGTTTCATTAACGGCTATTGGGGCCTTTGTGGATATAACATGAATATTCCTGCAGAGTGATCCTGGATATTTACCAATCCATATACCCCTGTTGAAATCGTTCAGGCAACGGTAAATATTCTCATTATGCTCCAGTACTCCGTTACCATTAATATCTATCGGCACTATCTGCAATCCTTCCTTGATACTATGATTTTCATAATCAATAACGGCTGATAACCTGCAAAAACCTATTGAATATTTATCCTTGCTTATAAATTCAACAAGTTCTGCATTATCTCCTGCATTCCTGACATTACCTTTCAGATTCTCAGCCTGTAGGAACTCTGCCAGACACCATTTAAGTGACTGATCACCCACACAGTAACAATTTACTGTTGTATTATCTTCCGTGTTCAGCACCTTACCCCAGGTAAGCTTGCCAGGTTCAGTATAAAAACCTGCAAACTGACCGGGTGATATCCCACTGTTGCTTATTAATTCACAAAAAGGGTTTTCCGAACTTATAACAGGAACTATAACATCCCTGGCCACAACCATGCTCCACAGCGATTCGCCATGCATTGTATGGAGATAATCCTCGGTAACAATACCTATCACACCATCATTGCCAATATCATATCTACTCTTATCAACTGTTATATCAGCTTTTCTAATCATTATCTCAGGATCATCAGCTGAATATTCAATTATCCATTTATCAACCAGTTCAGTCAATTCGGGACTTATCAGTACATGAACAGTATCTTTTTCAATATTTTCATATACGTTTGGCACTACCATACCATTACTTTTTATTAATGAAATTAGTGCCACGAAAGCAATAAAAACAATTAAC
>DOZA01000108.1 GCA_003518245.1 Bacteroidales bacterium
GGGATTTACATATGAGCAGGGAGGCGGAGGCTATGCAGGACTGGCCATTGACAATAATAATGGTGATACTCTCACCCTTGCCGAGAGGATTCAAGGTCATTTTCTCGCTTCAATGGCTACCATTAAAGTAAGCTATGAAAACAGGGAAAAGCTTATAAGCGAGTTTAATAACTTTTTCAGGTCGGGCCTTGAAAAGCCAGTATTTGAATATGAATCAGTAATAATAAAAGGTGATAATGATAAAGCAGCCGTAGCAAGCCTGATGGAAATGCTGGATAAAAACCAGATTAAATACGGACTTGC
Organism: Bacteroidales bacterium; assembly: GCA_003518245.1. Lineage (GTDB taxonomy): Bacteria > Bacteroidota > Bacteroidia > Bacteroidales > VadinHA17 > UBA9300. Next base: position 304 of record DOZA01000108.1, read on the forward strand.
AGGAAATACCGGTAAAACCTACAAAGCATTTGATTACCTGGCAAATAAAGAAGGTCAGGTAAAAATATCGGATGTAGATATCCTGATAAGTGCAAGGCAACCGCAGGCACACCTGGTAAAAGTGCTTTTTGAACCCGATTCGAAATATAACGATTCCCTGAGTTATGATCTCACGGCATGGGCTCTTCCATATGTTTATAATCTGAAAGCATATGCAGTTAAAGACAGAATACAGGAGCTGGATAAAAAACCTGAGATAAAAAATGAAACTAATATTATCCCCGGGGAAAGACCTTATGCATATATTGTTGATTTCATGGGCTTTAACGAGGTTAAGCTTATGTCATACCTCCTGAAGGAGAAGATAAGAGTAAGGAATATGTTAAAACCTTTTACTGTAAATAATAAGGAATTCAGCAGAGGAAGCCTCATAATTGCACGCGGGGATAATCTGAGTATAAAAGATGATTTTGATAAGAAGATTGTCAAAAATGCAAATAAAGCCGGGGTTAAGCTTTATCACATGAACACGGGCATGGTAGATAAAGGGAAAGACCTGGGCTCCAATTATTCAAGGCTTAAATATAAACCCGATATAGCTCTAATAGGAGGACAGGGTGTGTCAACCGGCGGATTCAGTGAATTATGGTATTTCCTTGAAAGAGAAATTGAATACCCGGTTACAATTATTGGTCTCGATTATTTTTCTTCTGTCAATCTGAGTAAATATGATATTATCCTTTTGCCCTCAGGTTCCTACACCAAACAAAAAGACCAACTTACAGGATTTGTTAAGCAGGGTGGCAGACTGGTGGTATTCGAAAATGCTGTAAAGTTGTTTGCATCAGAAGAATCAACCAGCCTGCATAAGGCTATAGAGGCCAGGAAAAGTGAAGAAAAGAAAAAAGAAGATAAATTAAAAAGCGACGATATAAAACACCTGAAGAAGTATGAAAACCAGAGAAGGGAAATGCTGAAGGGGCGCTCAGCAGGAAGCATTTACAGGATAGGCCTTGACCATACTCACCCATATGCTTTCGGCCTGGGTAAAGAATGGTTTATGATGAAAAGATCATCGGATCATTATCCCTTCCTGGCTAAAGGGAATAATATTGCATATATCCTAAATAATGAGCCGGTGGCAGGATTTGCAGGTAAGGAATTCCAGGATGATGTCAAAAATACTTTTGTGGTAGCAAGCGAAAGAATGGGTAGCGGTGAAGTAGTATATATTACCGATTCACCATACTACAGAGCATACTGGAAAAGCGGACGTGTACTGCTCGGAAATATTCTGTTCAGATGAATAAGAAAAAACTGGTAAATAGGTTTATTAATTACGCAAAGATTGATAGCCAGTCGGACGAGAATTCTGATACATGTCCAAGTACAATTAAGCAGCTTGATTTTGCCAGACAGCTTAAGAGAGAAATGGAAGAAATAGGGCTGAAAGAAGTAAGCCTGGACAATAACGGCTACCTTATGGCAAGCCTGCCATCAAATACAGACAGGGATCTGCCGGTGATTGGCCTCATAGCCCATATGGACACAAGCCCGGATATGACAGCAGAAAATGTAAATCCCCGAATCATAAGAAACTTTGATGGAGGAATTATAATACTTGACGGTAATAAAAACATTGTACTTGATCCTGAAAATTTCCCGGACCTAAATAAATATACCGGTCAGGATCTGATTACGACTGATGGAAAGACCCTGCTGGGAGCTGATGATAAGGCGGGCCTTGCAGAAATAATGACTGCTATCGAATACTTCATCAACAGGCCAGATATTGAACATGGGAAAATAAGGATCGGGTTCACCCCGGATGAAGAGATAGGACGGGGAGCAGATAGATTTGATGTCAAGGCCTTTGGGGCTGATTTTGCATATACCATTGACGGTGGTGAAGAAGGGGAACTGGAATATGAGAATTTCAATGCAGCTATGGCTGTAATCGAAATAGCTGGCAGAAATATACACCCCGGGACAGCAAAAAATATGATGATAAACTCAATACATATAGCTAATGAGTTTAATGCAATGCTACCTCCTGAATTAAGACCTGAACATACTGAAGCTTATGAAGGTTTTTTCCACCTTATTGATATATCCGGCAATGTGGAAAAAACGCGTATCAGATATCTTATCAGGGATCATGACCGAGGCAAATTTGAAAACATGAAAAAGCTGATCAGAGAAAATAGTGAATCACTGAATAGAAAATATTCAGGTGAATATGTAAAGGTAGATATCAAAGATCAGTATTATAATATGAAGGAAAAGATAGAAGAACATATTCATATTGTTGACCTGGCAAAAAGAGCCATGAACGAAGCAGGTGTTAAGCCTCTTGTGCGCCCTATCAGGGGAGGAACAGATGGAGCCAGGTTATCATATATGGACCTTCCCTGTCCCAATATCTTCACAGGAGGTCATAATTATCATGGGAGGTATGAATATATACCTGTGAGATCAATGGAAAACGCAGTTAAGACCATTATTAACATTATTAAACTTATTCCGTTAACATATTAATAAATATATTATGAAAAAGGTTTTTCTCTTTAGTATCCTGATATTACTTGTTTCCTGCTCGAATGATAAAGAATTTAAAAAAGCCTATAACAGCATCAGTACAGATGAAATGAGAAGACATGTGAGCAATCTGGCATCAGATGAATTTATGGGACGTGCACCTTTTACAGGTGGTGAGGAGCTGAGTACTGAATATCTTAAAAATGAATTGTTGAAACTTGGATTCGAACCGGCATTCGGAGATAGTTATTTTCAACCAGTACCCATGGTGGAGATATCATCTGAAGTAAATAACCCTGCCCTAATAGAAACTACGAATAAAAAACATGAGTTTTCGGCACCTGACGATATTACTTTAATAAGCCCGAGGATAAAGGAAAGGATTGTAATCAATAAGTCAGAAATGGTATTTGCAGGTTTTGGTATCACAGCACCTGAATATGAATGGGATGATTTCAGTGACCTTGATGTTAAGGGCAAGACTATTGTGGTGCTTGTTAATGATCCCGGCCTCTATACGGGTAATAATGATCTTTTTAAAGGAAAGGAAATGACCTATTATGGCAGATGGACCTATAAATATGAACAGGCAGCAGCAATGGGTGCAGAAGGGATACTCATTATACACGAAACAGAAGGAGCTGGTTATCCCTATGATATACCACGAAAAAGCTCAATTACACCAAACCTGTACCTGAGATCAGAAAACGGGAATGCTGACAGGTGCCTGTTTACCGGATGGCTATCAGCAGCAACAGCAGACATTTTATTTGCTGACCTGGGGTATGATGTGGATGAACTGAGGATTGAAGCCTGTAAGAAAAATTTTAAAGGGTTCGAGATGAATTCATCCATAAGCCTTGAAATAAATAACTCATTTACAGAAAACACCTCAAAGAATGTTGCTGGTATTTTAAAAGGTAAAAAAGCAGCTGACGAAGTGATAGTTTATTCAGGTCACTGGGATCATTTTGGTATAGGTGAGAAAGAAAAAGGTGATTCTATTTATAATGGAGCAGTTGATAACGGTACAACAATGGCAATGGTTTTCGAAATAGGTCGTGCCTTTATTAATACAGGCACTAAACCGGAACGCTCGATAATGATATTCTTCCCAACTGCTGAAGAACAGGGGCTGTTAGGATCATTATACTATACAGAGAACCCGGTATTTGGGATGGATAAAACTGTAGCCTGTATAAATAATGACCTTGTATTACCTATAGGCAGGATGAAAGATGTTATGATTACGGGCTACGGGCAGTCTGATCTCGATGATATGCTTGAAGAAGCCGCATCAAAACAGGACAGGTATCTCCTGCCCGATCCCAATGCACACACAGGTATGTATTTCCGTTCCGATCATTTTTCTTTTGCAAAAAAGGGTGTACCCTCGCTGTATGCACGTGGTAACTGTGACTCACGTGAGTTTGGAAAAGAGTGGGCTGCCAGCCAGGAACAGGACTATATAAATAACCGCTACCATCGCCCTGCCGATAATTACGATCCCGAATCATGGAATTTCGAAGGTATAAGAGAAGATGCCCAGCTGGCATTCGAGTTGGGATATAAGCTGGCTAACTCTGATACCTGGCCTGCATGGAAGGAAAGCTCCGAGTTTAAGGCACTTCGCTGATTACGCAGATTTTTGCAGATTTCTCTGTTGGTTTGGGTCTCCACCTTCGCTGGCGCG
>DOZA01000317.1:0-4086 GCA_003518245.1 Bacteroidales bacterium
GACAATAATAGTTCTGAGGATTCCAGGGCATTCAGCATGCAGCTTAAATACCAGGTAAGCCATTCAGTTATATTCATTGATCCCTTTTGACTCATCTCCAAAATGTCATAATACTCTTCTTTTTGACGCTCAATCTGTGCAGACATACTGTAGAAGCGATATGGTGTTCCATCGGCCCTACACAGTTGCATATCAGCAATAGCTCTTGCAATTCTTCCATTTCCGTCATCAAATGGATGAATTGTTACAAACCATAAATGTGCAATTCCAGACTTTAAAACCGGCTCAATTACTTCATTCTTCTCAACTTTTGACTTATCCGGATTAAACCATTCAAGGAACTGTTTAATCTCATTATCAATAATTTTACTAGATGGAGCCTCGTAATGAACCCTTTCCTTGCCCATTGGTCCTGAAACGACCTGCATCGGGCCCTCAGTATCATCTCGCCAATCTCCAACCAAAATCTTTCTAATACCACTACGACCTGTCGGGAATAGTGCTGAATGCCATCCAAATAATCTATCTTCTGTTAGATCCTTATTAAAATTTTGAGTAGCATCAAGCATCATCTCTACAACTCCTTCTACATTTCTATCAGAAGCAACCAGACCTGGAACATCCATTCCTAAACGCCTGGCTATTGATGAGCGAACCTGATCTGCATCAAGAAAAGCACCTTCAATCTCATTTGATTTCACAACATCTACTGTTAATGTCTCCAAAAATGCTTCTTCTTTTAGAGAGAAGCCAATCGCTTCCATCTTTCCAAGTAACTTTCCTTGCAAATTCCTTACATTGCTTAGAGGGACTAGTAAAGCTTTGTTATCCCATATAAATGTTGGCCATTCTTTCCTCTGATGTATATACATTTCCTTAATCTCCTTAAATTATGCGGTAAATATACTACTTATTCACCGCATAACAAATTAATATCAGTATAAATTGCGGTGATTACGAGGTTTATTCTCCGCACATTATCAATTATAATACGAAATCCACGCCGTAGCCCCAATTATTCTTTCAAGAATTTGCTTCCACCGCTCAGTTCCTTATTTGCACTGTACTAGAATATTATCATAAATATAACGACTAGCAAACAAAGGATACGGAACCTGCTATTCCTGCGCAAGCAGGAATCTTATGATGCAGCCAGCACATCAATTAGGAAGATTCCCTCTTTCGAGGGAATGACAGGTGCCCTTTGGAAAGTGCTTCTTCTTTTCACCCTATCCCCTGTATCTTGCACCTGTTTTTCAGCTACTTAAATCACAAATCGTTAACCGAGAGTTACGAGTTTGTATCAAACGAGTTACTCAAGCTCGGCGAAGCCAATCGATATTCTTCAATCCCAGGGTGCTTTGCCTATAATTACAAGAGGAAATTCTTATCCAGATATTTTTGGAACTTTGCTTTATATTGATCGCTTACAGGAATATAAGTGTCTTTATCGAAAATAATCCTGTTACGTTCTATCGATGAATTGGGAGTTTGCCGAAGGCAAACGAGTGATTCGAGATCGATGAACAAAGTGAGTCAATGCTGAATGTCGAAGGTTTGCCCTTGATCTGGCTCATATTATAACTCCTTACATCCGATTCATGAACATCAGTCATTATTTCATTTAAATTTACTTATTTATTCTGATAGAACTAATTTATGGTGCCTAATTACAAATACATTATTTACTCTTAGTCCCTTCATTAGCCTTACGTGCAATCAGTTTTGCAAAATCAGAGATATCATTTTTTGTACTAGCCTTTTCAAGTGCCGCCATATATTCATTCCTTTCTTCAAGATTAATAATAGTCCATGGAAATCCACCTGATATAAGCTGCGTATTCATTAGAAATCGAGCCATCCTACCATTCCCGTCGGTATATGGATGAATAAAGACAAAAATAAAATGACCTAGTACTGCTCTTACAGAGGCTTCTTTCTCTTCAATTAAAAGATCAATTAGTGTAGGCATTGCATCTCTAACAGCCTCATGACCCGGAGGAGTATGCATTGATCCAGTAATTATTACCTGGCCACTTCTGGATCCAGCTAAGTCTGATGTAGTGATTATACCGGCAAGAACACTAGGAGCAAATAATTCCTGATACCATGTCTGATAACTATTGTCAACAACACTACCCGGATTTTCTCCACTATAAATATCCTTAATACTGCTTTTTACTGCTTGAAACGCTTTCCAGTAGCCTCGTGCAGCTAATGCATCTTTGTGGTCCCTGTAATCTTTATTTTGATCAGGATCCCAGTTTCCGGTTTTCACATTTTCAATGAGTTCTGGGGTAACTTTAAATCCTTCAATAGATAATGAATGATAGGCATCTGAGTTGTATGCATTATCAATGTTTTTAATACAATCATCAAAATCATTTTTGATACCCTGAGATTCTGGGAATACATCAAGTACCTCCTTTCTCATTTGATGCCACATTATTTTTATCCGATTTACATATGGAGAGACTCCTCTCGAATTGCCGCTTAAAGAGATTATTGAATCAAAGGGATCGGTTTCCCGTACATCGTAACCAGCTTTCCTCATTGTTGTAAGTATTTCATTTGCGATCTTATCCCTCCCAACATTTCTGAATGCTCCAACTAATCTTCCAGCAATCTTTGTATGACCACCATCTAAAAGTCTTCTCAGGATCTCTGAGGAGTCTTTGATTGATAATAATACAGTTCTTGCTTCAATTGAATATTTCGTAAAATAATCTGAAGAACAGGCTATTAATGCTGTTGGAATTGACATTAAGTTTAGTCCTTCACCCACTACCTCAATGTCTTGCTTATCCGGAATTTTCCCTTTCAGTTCAAAGAATGAAGTGTTATGGAGCAATTTTGTACTGTTATTGCTAGCTCTTGGGGAACGAACCAATAGTTGCGTTGGTACATTATAATTACCACTATGAAACGCGATTGACTGTTCAGGTGATAAACACCATTGGTCCCTAAACCTTTCATTGAAATAGACAGATATAAAATACCAGAATGATGGGTACCATGAAGATGTTGAACCTATGGGCTCACCTGGTTTAACCGATATGTACCAACCTCTTAATACTTCTTGCAAAAATCCATTTTCAACAAGACGATCTTTATGTGACCTCGATATACTTCCCGGACTTATTACTGCAATTCCATTTTCGTTCTGCAAACCATTTAGTATTTTTAGTGATTCTGCAAGCTTTTCTTGTGGTGTTGCCATAACTATTTCATTTAGATTCTAATATTCTTTCTATTTGTTGTTCTGATTCTAGTATTAATTGTCGTGCTTCTACAAGTGTTAATTGCAGAGCTAATGCAAGTAATAATTGCAAATATACTATATTTCAGTAGTTTATATTACTGATATTACATGATTTATTTTTAATCACACCCATTTCGCTCCCTCCGCTCGCAAAAAGAGTGTTCACTCCCTGCTATTATAAATGTTTTCTTTTGCCCTCCTAACGATCTGTAAAGCTGCAAGCGACGGGTTACGAGTTACAAGTTACAAGCTTTTCTTCCTTTTGTCTTTTGTCTTTTGTCTTTTGTCTTTCGCCTTGTACCATGTGTATTTTATCCCTCAGTTTTCAAGCCATTTTTTAAACTCTGTTGCTTTCACCTTACTTACCAGAATATCAAAAGGTTCCTGTGGCTTCAAGTGCAGCTTCAATTTCCTGTTAAAGTGCTGACTAAGATTATTTACTGCTTTCCTGGACACAATAACCTGGCGGTTGGCCCTGAAAAACAATGCCGGATTGGTTTGCGAGGCAATATTGTCAAGTGTCCTGTCGTGTGAAATAGCTTGCCCGCAGGAATCAATATAAAATATAGTGCAATATTGCCTGTAACAGCCAGGGGTATATGCCAGTGTGTGATCCTGGCCCTCATTAAAATCATGTCTAACCACGAGTAATTAAAGAAAGCAACTATTGTATATACAGCAAATTCTATAATAAGGTTAAACCATGCAAATTGCAGCCTGAATTCAATACCGGCTTTTAGCCTGCTATCAGTAACTTCAGCCAGCTTCGCACTCGAGAGGGCCTCGTAAATATTAATAAATGCCCTGATATTAAATAATACTGA
>DOZA01000317.1:4144-5828 GCA_003518245.1 Bacteroidales bacterium
CCCGTTAACCTGTATTTAAATGAGAGTAGAACATAGCGACCAAGGGTATTACTGTTTACCTGCATAAGGTAGTTTATATCACTTATTTGCTGGAAGCCCGTGTTCCTGTTAAGCAGATCTATCACTCTAAGGTTAAGTACGCCCCTGTTCCCTTTAAGGAAATATAAACTCAGTGCTGCATCTATCGATGGTATACTTACCTGCTCATCAAGTGTCTGCGAGTTATACTGCGTTAAATTCCCTATAATATTCAGATTCCAGCGATCGGATGGCATCAGGTATACACTACTGTAATAAACAATATTAAAATACTTATTATCAAGCTCTTCCTGGATTGAATACTGTGCATTTGTATAAGCAATGCTTGTACCTATCCTGGCGTCGAGCCATTGCTTCCTGTGATTCTCAATACTGAGATTCACCGAGTGTGTAAGCGAGTTAATAATATTTTCTTCTGAATTAACCAGGTTAATACCTTTATGCCAGTTTTCATTAAACAGCAGGTTAAATTTTATACCGGCTCTTCTCCAGGGTGTGGAGAAATTGAGATGACCAAAAGCAGTATAATCCCAATCAACATTTATTGGGGAGGTTATCTTTACATAATCATCTGTGATGGTCTGTTGCCAGCTAATATTATTAGCTGTATATGATCCTCCAAACCTTGTAAATATTGAGGTAAATGAAAATTGATCAAAGATCCTGTATTCAAAGTAGGCATTATGATTATAGGCCGGTTCCAGGTCCTCATTACCGCTGGCTAAGAAAAGTGGATTAGCTGTGGAAAAAACCGGTAATAGTTGACCAGCAGAAGGAATAATAACATTGGTCCTGTACCTGATATTTAATCTTCTCCCTGTTCTGAATCTCTTTTCGTATTGTAAACCTGGTAAAACATTAAATACTGTTCCGTAATCCCTGTTCACATCCCATAAAGTGGTATTAAAATTATTCCATGAAGCATTTAAAGTAAGAGCAAATTGTGAGGATTGTGTACTTCTTCGCATAGTAATACCAGGTATGAAGTATATATTATGCCTCTGAAAATCAGGGCTCAGTGAATCAATTTTTGTCTCTACAGGCAGCATATTCCCCTGTGTCTGCTTTGTCTTCTGAGTATTTACGCCTGTATTTATGTTTGTTATCAAGAACCACTTACTACTAACGCGCTGCACAAACTGTGGGTTAAAGCTGAGGCTTGTATTATCGGTATAGTTGTCTATAAACTGGTTTGCATAAATAGTGCTGTCAGGATTATAAAGAAAGGTTGTGTTCTCAAAATCTGTCCGGGTTGAATTATCATCCACGCTACCCGAAAATGAGATCTTAAACTGTGTGTTACCTTCATTATACCTTGCCATATATGAACCCTTAGACGATCCTGTAAGAACATCAGATATGTTGTTATTAATTCCTGTAAGACTATTTAAATCAACAATGTCAGCAAAAGTATGTGTATTTGTAACCTGGTTGAGACTGTTTGAGTTCAGATTGCCGTTTGCTGTAATAATAAGGTTATGCATTGAATTAAAACGATGATGAATACCCATGTCTATTGCATTTGGCCGGCTGCTGTACTCCTGATCCAGGTTTATAGTCTGATTGTATGAGCCAGTTTCCGAATAGTATTCAGCTTCAGTATCCTCCTTTAACAACCTGTCTGTACCAGATCCGAGATACGAGA
>DOZA01000416.1 GCA_003518245.1 Bacteroidales bacterium
TGGGAACAGGGTGAAACGCTCACCTTCAGGCATTCTCATACTTCCTGTATAAGAAAGATCAGCCTGCAGGATGTACCTGTCGGCAAAGTTATAATTTGCCCTGAGCGATAAATCCTCTAATTTGTCAGGCTGGTAGCCGGCGTATGTAACCCTGGTCTCATTAAGAGCCATGTAAAATACGGCATTTACTAACAGGGAATGGAGGCCAGAGGCTTTCTGATAATTGAGAGCAGTCATACCTTCTGTACGTCTTGTAACATAATTACTACCGACACTCATTGAAACAACATTTTCCTCCGGAACAATAAGTACTGCAGTGTCTGCCCCCGTACCGCTTGTTTCAAGCCTGTAAAGTGCAGCGGTACCTCCTTTGCGCTGAATAATACTGTTTATTACATCAAAGGATGCTCTTGCCTCAAAGCTCAATCCCTCAACAATACCTCCAAGATCAATCGACAGATTTGCAGTATTCTGTGCATTAAGCACCTTACCTTCGGCAAATCCTGCGAAATTCAGTTCGTTGGTAACATTTGTTGGATAGTCATCACTTATAATAAGCTTATCCCCGAAGTATATAGGGTGTGCATTGGCAGGATAACGTGAAAATACATCAAACATATTAAATACCCCGGAGCCGTCTTCTTCATTTGGGAACCTCTGCGTATTATACGAACCGGAAATATTAACAGCCATCTTCATAAAATCATTAAGCCTGATATCAACATGTCCGCGCAGTTTATAGCGGTTATTATTAATTACTTCGCCCTGTGACTCCAGCCCTTCGTTTCTTAAATAAGCAAACGTAGAAAAGTAATTCACCCTGTCATCACCTCCCTGAAAATCAATATTTCCCCGGGTGAATGGTGCTGTACTTTTTACATATTCGTCATAATAGTTTATATTCGGGTACCGGGCAGGATTGCTCTGGTTACGATAAGCATTCAGGGCTTCCTGTGAGTACCTGGGATCAAATCCGTCATTTGCCAGTGCCTCATTATATAGAGTAGCATAGTTATAGGCATCAAGGTATTCAGGTAAGGTAACAGGATTACGAAATCCGGTTTCAGCGGATATGGTAACCTTTCTGTTAAAACTCTCACCTTTTTTTGTAGTTATCCAGATAACAGGGCCTGCTCCGGAGAGTCCCAGTAAGGCACGTCCGGAAAGATCTTTCAATACTTCAATCTTTTCAACCTCTGACGCACTTAAACCGGTAATATCCCGTGGGATACCATCTATATATATAGCAGCTCCCACACCTCTTACAGAGGCACCGACTGATTCCTGCCCGGGCATATAGTTATCCTGGTTTATAACCAGTCCCGGAACTCTACCGGCCAGGGCCTCCAGGATGTTGTCGGAAGGATACGATTCAAGCTCCTCTCCTGTAATAACACTTACAGCACCCACAGCGCTAAGATTGCTTAATGAGCCATAAGGAAGTGAGATCTCATTTCCCGGATCAATAAGCCTTGTTTTAACCATTAAAATCTCTCCTGCAGCCGATTGTCCCGGTTCGATTGCCAGAACGTAAAAATCATATCCAGGTTCAGAAACAACAATCTGGTCTTCCTCAGCGGCTGTAACACTAATTGAAAACTCACCATTGTTATTAGTCAGTTCACTACTTTTAAGATTGAATGATTTAACAATAACACCTGCTAGAGGATTGCCTGACTCGTCAACCACCTGACCTGTGACTGTTGTCGTTTGCACATCCTGCGCAGAAAGTGTTATAATGCCCTGCATGGCCAGGAGTGCAATAAATATTAACAGATGTTTTAATATTTTATTCATAATTCTATTTTTTTCAGATGTTAGCACAATATTTATGCTTATTTATCAAATCAGGCTTACCAGCCAGGATTCTGTATAAATTCTTCAAACATAAGTGCATCTTCAATCGGGATAGGCCACCTGTAATGTTTCTGCTCAAAAGTGAGAGTAAACACGGGGTCGACAGTTTGACTGATAGTGTAACCTGTTGGTTTGGTAGCATCTTCTGTTAAAGTGATTCCATAAACGGCCTTATGCTCTATCTTGTGTGCATCGCCCCAGCGCGAAAGGTCGAAAAACCTCTTACCTTCAAGATAGAGCTCAATGGCACGTTCGTTCTTTATTCGCTCCCTGAAGCTTTCTTTACTTGCGAGGTAATCGGCATGTACACCGGGCATATTCACTCTTGCTCTTACCATATTAACAGCTTCCACAGCTGACATAGTAGCACCGCTTATAGTATTGTCCGGGCCACCTGCTTCATTTGCAGCCTCTGCATATATAAGGTACATTTCGGCAAGCCTGAAATAGATGCTGTGAGTGAAGGGAGCAGCTGCTCCAGACCATGAATCAACGTTCTTACCCCAGAATTTGCGTGCAAGATATCCTGTTTTACTGTAGTAAAGTTTAGTTTGTATCCTGTCACGGCCACCTTCCCAGAGTTCAAGATAAAGATCGGTTTTGCTCGTCCACCTCTCCTGGTTAAAAAGAATGGTATGATAGAATCTTGGATCCCTGTCTACCCATGGATCCTGAGGATCGTAGGCAGGGTCATCTTCAATGGCCTGTCCATTGGTGGTCTCATACATTTCAATAATATTCTGAGACGGGCTGAACCCCTGAATAATACTTGGTGATGAAAGACTGGCAACAGTAAACGGATTATGTGTTCCGCCGTTGTTAACCCTTTCATAAAACTCCCAGATTATTTCTTTATTATACGGTGTATACATAAATATACTATCATACCCGCTGGGGTAATTTATTGTTTCTACCCCACCCGGAGTCATGTATGTGACCTGGTCTGTTCCCTGTGATTCAATGAGTTCGTAAACACCGGTGGAATTGGCCAGTTCAATAACATCCCATGCAGCTTGTCCTGCGGCAGTCCATCTTGAAGCATCGTTGCCGGGATTATTTGTCGGGCTGGCATCAAAAAGAAGTGCTGATGCTTTAAGTGCCGTTGCAGCACCCTGCGTTGGGCGTCCTATATTTGCCATATCCCATTCCCGGGGTAATAGTGTAGCTGCAGTGTCGCAATCAGCAGCAATTTTCATGGCAGTTTCATGGAAAGAAAGCCTTGGAAGAGCAAAATTATCTGATCCCTGTAACGCCCTGGTAAGATATGGCATACCTCCCTGGCGGATAAGGAATTCATAATAATACCATGCTCTCATGAAATGAGCCTGTCCTTTGATCTGGTTGACCTGCTCCTGTGTTGCATTTCCCTGAAGCAATGGAATATTCTCCAGTGAGAGATTTGCAATTCTTATACTCTCCCATGCATCCCAGACTGCATAAAACTGGAGG
>DOZA01000073.1 GCA_003518245.1 Bacteroidales bacterium
CGCTCGCCACCCTTGGAATGTTGCTTCGAAGTATAAGTACAGGAACCTTCACTGTAATGACTTTAACAGATATCAGCTGGGTATCCCTGATAAGGCTTGAATATACCGGTTCATTTATCGCCCTCATCTTCGGGGCCTGGTATTTTTACAGGATATTTCCTGATAAATACTTCAGGATAATAAATACCATTATAACCGTACTCTTTTCTATTGGAACTCTACTGGTACTAAGCACCCCGGTAATGTTTTTTTCTAACTCGATCAGAATATTCCTGCCTGTTATGTCACTTATCCTGATCTATTATAGTGTTAAAAGCATTATATCCCTGAAAAAAGATATGACTACCGGAATACTCAATACCATAGGATTTATTGCCCTACTTCTGGGAGCTATAAATGATGCAGTACTTTCAGGATCAAACATCTTTATTTTCAGCAGTTATATAACACCCTATGCAACGATTATATTCATATTCATGCAGGTAATAATTATAATAAACAGATGGGTTAATTCCTTAAAACAAGAAAAACACCTGATGTCTGAACTTGAATATATAAACCAGAACCTGGAAAATATTGTAATTGAAAGGACATCTGAACTGACAAACCAGAAAAGTGAATTAGAGAGACAAAAAGAAGAAATCGTAGTAAAAAATAAGGAACTTGAAAACAATATACGGATAAAAGACCGGGTATTCTCAATAATTGAACACGACCTGAAGTCACCTGTTTTTAATCTTGAAATGCTGATCGAAAATTTAAAAGATATACCAGATCAGGAAAACCGCAATACGTTTATAGAAGAGATAAGCAAGCAGGTTAACTTCAGTATCAATTTGATAGATAATCTTCTGATGTGGTGGCAGGCACAGCAGAATAAACTTGATTACAGACCTGGCAAGTGGAATATGACAGACATTGTGCTTGAATCCTTTAATCTGTTGAATACCCAGGCCGAGTTGAAAAACGTTCATCTCAGTTACTCCCACAGGGGATCTCCAAAAGCATGGTGTGATCGTCACCTGGTTAATATTATCCTAAGGAACTTTATTACAAACGCCATAAAATTTACCAATGATAATGGGAAAATTTATGTGTCTGTAGAAGAAATATCTGATTTAAATCCTCATCTGAAGATATCTGTAAGGGATACCGGAGTTGGTATAGATTATGAAAACCTGGAAAGCCTCAGGGTAAATAAGATAACAAAAAGTACTACAGGTACCCAAGGCGAAAAAGGTACAGGGCTTGGTCTACAGCTCTGCTATGAACTGATAAAGGTAAACATGGGTGATATGCAAATAGATAGTACCAGGGGAGAGGGAACAACAGTCAGCTTCACCCTCCCCATACAATCTGACCAGATACTTATATAAACTACAGCTGCATGCTCCTGAGATTCTCGATCCCTTTTACTTCTGAATTCGGACAGCCAAATCTGTTACAAACAGTCACCGAATTCGATAGTTTAAGACTCTTATCAAGATAAAGAGTCATCAGGTTACCTCCACATGAGCAGGGGCTTGCAACAGGCAAATTGGTATTACATTCAGGACATAAGAATTCATAAATAATATCTTGATCCAGCCTGCTATCAACTGACAGCTTGCTTTTATCTCCTATCAACGGGCTGATATAAAGATCAGAAACAAACTTTTTATTCCTTGTCTTCAGGTGTATAGTAAACCCTGATGTTCTCCTGTACTTTCTTTTTCATAAGAAGGTATAATTTTTATAATTATTCGACTATGGTCATTTCATCCAGAAGGTATCCTGCACCTGCAAACTTATCGATCAGGAAGAGTGCATAACGAATATCAAGGCTTATATTCCTGCTCTGGAGAGGATTAAACATAAGGTCGCTCATCACCCCTTCCCAGGCCCGGTCAAAATTAACTCCTATGAGATGTCCTTCTGCATTAATAACCGGACTACCGGAATTACCTCCTGTGGTATGATTATCAGCGATAAAACAAACAGGCATTTTACCATCCTGTGCATACCTTCCATAATCCCTGGCATAATATAACTCTTTAAGCCTGTCAGGAACATCATAATCATATATCTCAGGATTATCTTTCTCGATTATTCCTTCAAGAGTTGTATAATATGTATAATAGACAGCGTCTCGTGGTTCATATCCTCCAACTTCTCCATAAGTCACTCTAAGGGTGAAATTAGCATCAGGCCAGAGTACTTCATCGCCGGCATATTCTATCTGGGCTTTCATATATAGCCTGTCAAGATCAGCTATCTTTCCCGATACCGAAACGTAATTGTCCCTGACATTTTCATCAAGGAATGTGCTTACTCCCCTGGCAAGCAGGTATAAAGGATCGGCCTCCAGTTCACTAATAAGACGTCGGTCAAAATTTGATACAAACTGGGCAGCTTTATCATGGTTTGTAAAAACACTCTGGTTATAGATCTCATCAACAATAGATTCAAAATTACCATCGCAGGATCTGTATAAATATGTGTATTCTGACACCTGCCATTTTTTATCCAGGTTTTCTCCGTACAGACTGAGCATTGCAACAAATAGCCTTTTATCTGTAAGCATATTATAATTATGGAAAAACCTGGGTATATACGAAGAAATCCTGTCCAGGATCTTTTTTACATCTTCCTTATCTGCATCATTATTTACTGCTTCTACCAGAGGAATAAAGTTAGCTGCCATATTTATAGCTTCCACACCACGACGACCCAGTGTCTCTGAAGTATATGAGTTTACCAGGTAGTATTCCTGCATTTGTTCATACAGTGCTTTATATTCAGGTAGTATATGGCCATACATTTTTTCTCTTTTCCTTTTCTCCTTTACCCAGCCAGTAAATTTTTTCTCAAATTCTTTCTTTTGTTGAATGGTCCCCAGCCTTGCCATGCCAGATTTCTCTCCTATCCATCTTTTCCATGAATTTGATATTCCTGCAGCTTTGCTTGAATATTGTATCCTTACTGCCGGGTCAGCATCCATATCCTCTTTTATTATATCCAGTTTTTTTCCTCTCAGTTTTATCATCTTAGGATACACATAATCAGTTAACATTGATATATGGTATGACGGAACATATTGTGATGTACCTCCCGGGTATCCAAATACCATTGTAAAGTCACCCTCATGAACACCTTTAAGTGATATTGGGAAATAGTATGCCGGTTTATAAGGGACATTGTCTGCAGAATAATCAGCAGGCATGTTATTTTCATCTGCATAGATCCTGAATAGCGAAAAATCTCCAGTATGCCTGGGCCATATCCAGTTATCAGTATCACCACCAAACTTACCTATAGCTGAAGGAGGCGCTCCAACAAGCCTTACATCCCTGAATGTCTCATTAACAAATAGAAAGAACTGGTTACCCATATAAAAAGGCCTTACGAATGCTGAATAATGATTACCCGCAGTTGCCTTTGCCACTATATCAGCAATATTGGACTCCATAATTTCGTTCTTCTCCGTTTCTGACATTCTTTTTCCTACTCCTTTAAGCACTCTATCAGTAACATCTTCCATATACTTCAAAAAGGTTACAGTAAGACCGGGGTTTGAAAGCTCATCATCACGTGACATAGCCCAGAATCCATCCGTTAAATAATCATGCTCCAGGCTTGAATGTGCCTGTATACGTCCGTATCCGCAATGGTGATTGGTTATTAATAAACCATCCGGGCTGATAAGTTCAGCTGTACATCCTCCTCCAAATATCATTACACCATCTTTCATACATGCCTTGTTTACACTGTATAT
>DOZA01000388.1 GCA_003518245.1 Bacteroidales bacterium
AGGCATTGTAAGACCATATTCTTCAAAACTTGCTTCTATTGCTGCTTCATAAGCTTGTTGTGTTGTCATGCCAACATTCCATCCGTTAACTGCGGCCTCTGCAATTATGAAAAGAATCTCGGAATACCTGATAAGCCTGGATGGTGAGTCCTCACTTTGAAACTCATCAATACCCAGAATCGATAGATCCGGAGTATTCTGCCCTAGCGTGCCAAGAGGTAGTCCTACATACAGTCCGCTTGTTGAAGCAGGTTCGGCATATACCTGTAACCTTGTATCATTCCTGTCTGTGAGGAAATCAATTACTGCCTCCGAGACTACTTTCTCAGTTGTAAGGTATTGATTTGGATTAAGCCAGTTGGGACTTTTGTAATTAGGGTCGCCTGGTATCCAGTTGCTCATAAATACATTTTGTTCATTTGAAGAAATAATAGGATAAGCAGTAGGATTGCCAACTATTTCTTCAATTCCTGACTGAGCAGTGGAAGGATCTACCAAGGATATTCTCATATAAATTCTCAGCAGCAAAGAATTACAGAATCTTTTCCATTGCATCATATCTCCGTGGAAAAATATGTCATTATTACCGGGATTTTGAGCAATGGTATTTATTAGACTGTTAGCTTCTTTAAGATTAGCAATAAGGTCAGAATAAATACTCTGCTGGCTATCATATTTAGGATAAAAAATTTGCGGATCCGCGTCTGCTTTCAGAGCTTCAGAATATGGAATATCTCCAAACCAGTCTGTAATATTTTGATATGCATAAGCGGTAAGAATCTTAATAATAGCCTGTGAGTTAACATCCTCCGCAACTTCAGCCATTTCCAGGGCCACCTGAAGATTCTTCAAATGTCCGTTGTAATATCCGAATCCTGACGATGCTCCGTCATAGGCATATTGGTCATCATGAACGTATACATCTCTTACATGATATCTGCACCAACTATCCATTTGACCAAATCTTGTATATGTTCGTGCAATACTGTTCTGTGCATTTGCAATAAGAGCCGTATAGGGTGCACTGGTTACCTTGTTCGGATCAGTGTTCATTTCATCGAAATCACTTGTACAGGCCCATGATAATAAAGCCAGCGTGATTACGTAACATATTTTTGATATAATATTTCTCATTTTATTGGTTTTTATATTTTAATAATCAGAACTATTATTTAAAAAGTCAGCTTTAAACTAAAACCAATACTCCTGTTTGCGGGGATATTCCCATATTCCATTCCCTGTTCAGTTGAAGCTGCACTCCTGCGAGAAGCTTCAGGATCTATATTGGGAACATTTGAGTGAAGAATTGCTAGATTTCGTCCAAAAACTGAAATGTCGGCTCCCTTCATCCTCAGTTTACTTGCAATGGCTGTCGGAACCGAATAGGTAAGGATAACCTCCCTTAACTTCACATATGATGCATCATATAGCCATCTTTCTGCACGGGCAAAAGGATTATAATTGACTCCTAAAAGATAAACATGGGTTGTATTGGGTGTCCCGTCCTCATATACTCCACCAAAACATATTCCCCCTCCCTGGTCAACAGGAAGTCTGATATCCACTCCCTTGTCATTCAATCCCGTTGATGATGCATAGGCACCTGTCTGCCATCCATTCCAGTTAGATCGAGAGAAAATCTTTCCTCCCCACTTGGAGTCAATCATAAAACTCAAAGCAATACCTTTATAATTAATTGAATTGGTAACACTACCAAACCAGTCAGGCATTACATTACCGATTTCCTTAACTTCACTTGTAAGAGGGATTCCATTAGAGCCAACAACTATATTATCATTGTCATCATATACATATCCAATACCCATTATAGTACCATAATCACCACCAACAGGGGCATAGACTTTCGGTCCTCTACCTCCTCCTGGCATTGCGTAGAGAAAAAGGGATTCGATCTGCTCATTCAGACTTACAACTTTGTTTTTATTTTTACTCCAGTTCACCATTACATCCCATGAAAAATTACTAGTCTGTACGGGTCTTGCACTTAACATTACCTCGACACCCTTATTATCCAGCTGACCTGCATTGGTCCTAACAGATGCATATCCTGTAGCATTAGAAATTACAGCATTGAGTATCTGGTTGAAAGCACTTGTTTTATAGTAGGTCACATCAATACCAATACGGTTAAAGAAGAATCGGAAATCGGCTCCAATTTCAACTGATTCAATAAGTTCATTTTTAAGATCCAGCGGAGGAAGTGTACTTGCTAGATTAAATGAAGGTACCGATCCAATAGGATTTGATGCACCATAGGTTAGATCGAGCTGATATGGGCCTGTATCATTACCTACCTGAGCCCAACCTAATCTAATTTTACCGAAAGAAAATATATTCTCGTCAAGTCCGAATGTTTCAGTAAAGATCCAGCTTCCGGTCACTGATGGATAGAAATATGATCTGTTCTTTGGCGGAAGAGTTGACGACCAATCATTTCTGCCGGTAATATCAAGGAATATCTGATCTTTATACTCTGCACTGATAGCACCATACAGGCTTTGTATCTCCTTTTCGGATTTATAGAAATTTGTTGATGGTGTTTCCTTGGCATTTGACACCGAATATACTTCAGGTACAACAAGTTTACTTACTATTGTCTGCTGATCATTATATTTACGATTCATAATATTACCTCCTAAATTCCCGGAAAGTATAATACCATCAGTTACTTCTTTTCTTGCAGAGAGAAGGAAATCTGCATTTATTTCCTGCTGAGCCGAATTATATACGTGATACTGACCATCTTTCCAGTCATTCGGAAAACTTCCTACAGGTCTGATTCTCTCAAGTATTTGTTTGTAATAATCAGTACCTGCCCGTACATGGAGAAAGAGCCAGTTTGTAATATCGAACTTTAAGGTTGCAGAACCAATAATCCTGTTCCTTGTCATTGGATCCAAGCATTTAGTCTGAATCCAGTATGGATTATCATGCCACCTGCTAATCCAGCTTATCTGAGAACCATCAGGACGCTCGATATTTTCTTTCATGTATTCCCAGTCTGCCTGCCTTGCGGTCCAGATCGTCTGCATCATTGGATTATTAAAGGTGTATCCTGAACCCGGAAGATTATCACTATGAATATTATAGTATGAGCCCTTGATTTCAAAACTCAGCTTTTTAGTAATATTTGTCAAAACTGAAAAGTTTATACTGTTCTTTTTCTGATCCGTATTTGGGAGG
>DOZA01000254.1 GCA_003518245.1 Bacteroidales bacterium
AGTACATTCGTGGTGGCTGACTTTCTTAAAGAATATTATGGTGAAAAATAGTGAATGATAATAAGTTAAATTACTATTTTAGCTGAAAATGCAAACTCGATGGAAATGGGATCACAACATATCATTTTTAAATCAACAGCTTTCATTGCCTTATTCCTTCTCAGCCAGTGCCTCAGGGCCCAGGAATCACATAAGCTGGTAATACTGCATACAAATGATTTGCATTCAAGGATTGAAGGATATGCTCCCTCTTCGGAATATACACCTCTTACTACCGGTGATGATAAAACAAGAGGTGGTTTCAGTCGTATGGCTGCTATTATCAATAAAGAAAGGGCAGATAATCCTGGAAGTGTATTATTGCTCGATGCAGGAGACTTCCTGATGGGCACATTATATCATTATATGGAAGAATATAAGCCTTTCCAGCTCTCCCTGATGAATGATATGGGTTACGATGCTATGGCTCTCGGTAATCATGAATTTGATTTTGGGCCGCAACGGCTGGCCGGAATAGTGAACAATTCACTCTGTTCTTCTGAAATACCACAGCTTCTTCTGGGTAATGTAATATTTGATAAGAAAGATAAAACCGATGATAGCCTTGAAGAACTGTTTGATAAAGGGATTATAAGGAGATCAACAATAATCGAAAAGAACGGCCTGAAAATCGGGATCTTTTCACTCATGGGAGAAGATGCCGATGAATCAGCGCCTTATGCAGTACCCGTAACATTTGAGAAAATAACAAAATCAGCTAAAAAGATCTCAGCTGAACTGAGAAAACGGGGATGTGATATAATTATCTGTCTCTCACATAGTGGTATTGAAAAAGATGAGAACGGTGAATGGACTGGTGAGGATGTGAAACTGGCGGAGAAAGTAGATGATATAGATATACTGATAAGTGGGCATTCACATACAATGCTCAATGAGCCCCTGGTAATAAATAATACACCACTGGTGCAAACGGGCAGCTATGGTAAGTCGCTGGGAAGGATAGAGATAGAAGTGTCAGGCCCCGATATCATGGTAACAGACTACAGGTTAATACCTGTAGATGATAATATCAGGGGCGATAAAGATATACAGGAAAAAATTGAGGCCCAGAAAAGACTGATCTCGGAAAAATTGTATGATATAACCGGGTACAGTATTGATAAGAAAGTGGTGAATACCGGTTATGAACTTGACTGTAATGAATATGGTGAGTTGGAAGAGAGTAACATGGGACCACTGGTTGCTGATGCAATATATGATTATGTCAATTCTAAGACTGAAAGAGGCACGGATATAAGCATGGTGGCTGCAGGTGTCATCAGGGACAGGGTGGAACCGGGTATGCAGACCACCCAGGATATATTCAGGGTAATGTCACTGGGATCAGGTGATGATGATGTACCCGGATATCCACTTTCAAAAGTTTATGTAAGTGCAAAGGAACTGAAGCGAATACTTGAGATATTACTGGTAGCATATAAATCAACCCCTTCTAACTATTGTTACTATTCAGGTCTTGAAGTGAGATATAATCCAGAAAAGGGATTGTTAAGGAAGATCAAATCTATAAGTGTTAAAAATGATAGGGGAGAGCTTATACCTGTTGATATATCCCGTGATAATACCAGGCTATACAGTATAACAGCCAACTCGTATATGCTGGAGTTTGTGGGTATAATACAGAAAATGACCTTCGGACTGGTAAAAGTGCAGCCTAAAGATGCCGGCGGTAATGAAATTGCTGATATGTCAGATACAATAGTCGATTTTGATAAAGGTACTGATGGTATACAGGAAGGGAAAGAATGGATTGCCCTTGCCAGGTACCTTTCATCAATGAAAGATATTGATAATGACGGTATACCTGATTTATCACCTGCTTACAAAAATCCCGGTTTATGCCTTATCCCGGAAGAGCAGATCAGGTAGTATAGTTCCTTACCTGTTCATAGTTTACCATCGCAACAGCTGCAGTATGAATAAAAGAATGCCTTAATACCCATTCAACGGCCTGCCTGTATGTAGGCTCATCATTACCGTTAAGTGAATAAGGACCTGCTGAACATGTTTTCATTGCTACTATGCCCGTACCCATGCCTGCTGCTTTCCCGAGCTCTTCAAGCAAAACATCCTGGTCCCATTCGGCTGACCATCCTGACAAGGAATGAGTGAAGCCTCCATTGAAATTAAAGGCATGCATAATGATATCATAAAATTTATCCCTGTTGTTTTTCTTTACTATGCCGAGGCTGTAATCGTGTGATGAGAAACCATGAGCCCTGATGATCCCATTGCTCTTTTGCCTGTCATAAAACTCCAGTACTGCATCATGGTAAGTAAGGTATTCCTGGTCAGCACTGTGGAAAAGCATAATATCAATATAATCGGTATCAAGAGCCTCAAGGCTTTCTGCGATTCTTTTTTCCAGTATTTCCCTTATCTCACTATAACCTTTGCGACCTTTGCCTTTATATCTCAGTTCATCTGGCTCAAGGTGCATCTTTGACTGTATAACAATATCTTCTCTTTTACCTTTTACTGCCCTCCCTACCAGACGTTCATTATTCCCCCTTGCATATGAGCGGCCGGTGTCCAGGAAATTTATACCACTATCAATAGCGAAGCGGATCAGACCTTCATCTCTTGTCCTGGAAGCGCCAAAGCATATAGGAGTAACCATTATGCCGGTGTTACCAAGCTCGTTCATCACCGGTTTTTCTCCTTTACCGGCTGATAACCTGCCCGACAGTAA
>DOZA01000035.1:0-1276 GCA_003518245.1 Bacteroidales bacterium
AAAACGCAAAACGCGAAACTATTTAAAACACTTTAGATATGAGCATGGATAGAAAAATAGAAAGAAAAAAAGGATTAAGAAAAAAACATATTGGATACATAGTCCTTGGTATATTCCTTATAGTAATAATATACCTGGCATTTTTTACCAAGAAAATCTCTACTTACAGGGTCTTTGAGGACAGGCTGGTAATTGATGAGGTAAAATACGGAGTATTTGACGATTATCACACCATTACAGGACAGGTTGAGCCTATTGCAACAATATACCTTGATGCCCAGGAAGGAGGAAGAGTTGAAGAACGCCTGATTGAAGAGGGTTCTATGGTGAAAAAAGGAGATGTAATACTGCGTCTGAGTAACCCGGACCTTAGCATGAGTATACTTAACAGCGAGGCACAGCTTGCTGAAAAATCAAATTTCCTGAGGAATACTATGGTTATCATGGAGCAGGAGAGGCTTCAGATTAAAAGGGAATTACTTAACCTCGAATATGATATTACTAAAAAGAAAAGGGAATATGAGCGTAATAAGGTCCTTTTCGAAGAAAACCTTATATCAGAAGAGGAATATTTAACTTCGAAGGAGACATATGAATTTGCGAGCAGGTCATTTGACCTTTATATAGAGAGGCAGAGACAGGATAGTGTTTTCCGCAATATACAGGTAATACAGATTGAAGATAACCTTGAAAGCATGAGGAAAAACCTCAGACTCGTACGTCAGAGACAGGAGAATCTTAATATAAAAGCACCTGTGGACGGACAACTGGGGACATTAGATGCTGAAATTGGACAGTCCATTTCACCCGGACAGTCAATTGGCCAGATTAACGTACTTACATCTCACAGGGTGACGGCACTGATTGATGAGCATTATATTGACAGGGTAAGAACAGATCTTTTTGGTCATTTTGAACGGAATGGAGTGGAATATGAACTGAAAGTAAGAAGGGTTTATCCCCAGGTAAGGAATAACCAGTTCGAGATTGATATGTTATTTACAGGTGATGTTCCGGAAAATATCCGTACAGGACAAACTTATCATATCGAATTGCAGCTGGGCGAGTCTCAGGAAGCCATAATGGTCAAGAAAGGTGGATTTTTTCAAACCACAGGTGGCCAATGGATATACGTGGTTGATGCCTCGGGTGATTTTGCTGTTAAAAGGGAAATAAGCCTTGGAGAACAGAACCCGATGTATTATGAAATTCTCGAAGGTTTGCAACCTGGAGAAAAAGTTATCGTCTCTAACTATGAAAGCTTCGGAGATAATGA
>DOZA01000035.1:1419-3410 GCA_003518245.1 Bacteroidales bacterium
CCTTCAGGTTGTGGCAAATCCACACTTCTTAATATTCTCGGCCTTTTGGATAATCCTACTTCGGGTGATTACCAGTTTGACGGCAGTGAAGTAGCCAGACTAAAGGAAAAACAAAGGACTATATTCCGGAAAGGAAATATTGGTTTTGTCTTCCAGAGTTTTAATCTGATTGATGAGCTTACTGTTTACGAGAATGTTGAGCTTCCACTTATTTACTTGAAAATGAAATCGTCTGAACGCAAGGAGCTGGTAAATAATGTGCTTGAACGAATGAAGATAGGTCATCGCAGTAAACACTTTCCCCAGCAATTATCAGGTGGACAACAGCAAAGAGTAGCCATTGCAAGGTCTGTAGTTGCCAATCCTAAATTAATACTTGCTGATGAGCCTACTGGTAATCTTGATTCTAAAAATGGTGATGAGGTAATGGATCTCCTGACTGAACTAAACCATGAAGGAACAACAATTGTTATGGTTACCCACTCAAATCATGATGCTGATTTTGCACACAGAATAATCAACCTGTTTGATGGTCAGATTCTGACAGAAAAGAAAAATTCAAGATAGCAGGGTAAATCCATAAGTGTGCTGTCAAAAATAATGAGTTATTAATAAAACTAACTTACATTATTTTTAGCCTGTGTATATATGATAGCATCTTCACAGAACCAGGAATGTTTTCCCGGATCCAGGAAAGATAGTTTTGAGTATGGCATAACAAAAACAAAAAAGATATAAACAGCAGATTCATCATTCGGATATATGAATGGCAGTGCGGAACTATACCTAAGGATACAGGTATTATTATTCGTAGCAGTCAATAGTCATATCGATAAAACTTTTATATGACATTAATTTTAAAATTATAATTTTGCAGTCAAAATTTTATGATATGGAGCCATTTAAAACCATGAATCTTAATGATAATACATCTTCTGAAGGAGGTTCAGAAGCAACGGAGAAAATAAAATGTTTGATAATAGGTTCAGGACCAGCAGGTTATGCAGCTGCTATATATGCAGCACGTGCTAACCTCTCACCTGTTCTATATACCGGTATGCAGATGGGTGGTCAGCTGACAACCACCACCGAGGTTGATAATTATCCTGGTTACCCCGAGGGTGTTACCGGACCTGTAATGATGGAAGATTTCAAAAAACAGGCCGAGAGGTTTGGAACAGATGTACGCTTCGGTATTGCAACAAAAGTTGATTTTTCTTCTTATCCCCATAAAGTAATTATTGATGATAAAAAGACTATTGAGGCAGAAGTGGTAATACTTGCCACAGGAGCCACAGCCAAGTACCTTGGAATAGAAGCTGAGACGAAATATGCAGGAATGGGTGTTTCTGCCTGTGCTACCTGCGACGGTTTCTTTTATAAAGGTAAGGATGTTGCTGTTGTAGGAGGAGGAGACACTGCATGTGAGGAAGCTACATACCTGGCAGGGCTGGCGCGTAAAGTATACATGATAGTCAGGAGGGATGTCTTCAGGGCATCTAAAGCAATGCAGCAAAGGGTTTTTAAAGCAGAGAATATAAAGATTCTTTGGAAACATCAGGTAGTAGACCTGTTTGGCGAGAATGGAGTAGAAGGGGCTCTGCTTGTGAAAAATAAGGGTGAGGACAGGGAGGAGAAGCTTAAGATAAAAATTGATGGTTTCTTCCTGGCAATAGGACATAAACCTAACTCGGATGAGTTTAAAGATTTCATTGATACAGATGAAGTTGGATATGTGAAAACGATATCAGGTTCATCCAAAACGAATATACCGGGTGTGTTTGCCTGTGGCGATTTACAGGATCCAACATATCGCCAGGCGGTAACAGCAGCAGGCAGTGGGTGCATGGCTGCTATTGATGCTGAAAGGTGGCTGGCTGAAAGGTAGGGGAAGATCCGCGTCAGCAAAGATGGAGGATGTCACGGATCTGGAGATCCGCGCCAGCGGTAGTGGGAGATCCGTGCCGAGATTCAGCTAGCGCGGATCTCCA
>DOZA01000306.1 GCA_003518245.1 Bacteroidales bacterium
TAGCTGAAGCCGGCGGCCCGGGCCCGCCTTTTTGGGAAAGCTGCCCGGTAGATGCCCTTAAGGCACTGGGAAATGTCAGTGTCCCCCGTGGTGAATTCTGGATGGGAAATCCAAGGAATCTTTTTTTAATAAAAGAAATCGCGAGTGCGGCCCATATATACGGTAAGAAATATGTTGATGCTGAATCATGGACAACATGGCGACGTTGGAGAGATGGTCCTTTTACAAGAAAACAGCTGGTAGACAGAGCATTTTGTGAAGGCCTGAACAGGGTGACATACCATGGGTTTTCTCACTCCCCCCTAGAGGAAGGATATCCCGGGCGATCCTATCATGCGGGAGTGGATATGAACCCTAAAGTAGTCTGGTGGTCAAAAGCGAGACCCTTCATGGATTACCTGGCGAGATGCTGTTACATGCTTCAACAGGGACTATATGTGGCTGATGTAGCATATTACTATGGCGACCAGGCTCCAAACTTCTGGCCATTATACCATAATGTTCCCGGAAAGCCACTGATTGATGGCCTCGGAATCGGTTACGAATACGACGTTGTTAACAGCGACGTGATACTTAACCGTATGTCAGTAGAAGACGGAAAGATTGTACTTCCTGATGGTATGTCATACCGGGTTCTGGTCCTTCCTGAGAGAAAAGATATGTCTCTTGAGATTCTGAAGAAACTGGAGAAGCTTGTTTCAGAAGGAGCGACTGTAATAGGACCTAAACCATCAGTTGTACCAGGTCTTGGCGATTTCGAAAAGAAAACTGAGGCACTTCGTGAACTGGCCGGTAAGATGTGGGGAGATATCAATGGTAAAACTGTTAAAGTAAGTGAATATGGTAAAGGCAGGGTTATCTGGGGGTATACGCCTCAGCAATGGCTTGAAAAAATATCTGTCGGCCCTGATTTTATATGCCTTGATCCTGACCTTGCCGGAAGTTTTAATTATATACACAGGCAAACAGAGAATGCGGATATTTATTTTATTAGTAATAAAACACTTGATCCGATCAACACTGATTGTCTGTTCCGCACAGAGGATCGTATCCCTCAGTTATGGGACCCGTCGGATGGTACAATGAAAGAACAATTTGTTTATACTTCAGTCGAAGGAGGTATCAGTTTGCCGATCGTTCTTCCTCCAGGAGGTTCAGTGTTCGTGGTGTTTAGAAAAGGAGCTCCATCATCAGGCCTTGTTTCTTTAGCAAAAGAAGAATCGGGTAGTGATAAAGATTTTCCTGTTGAACAGGTTGTTGCGGCAGGTGAAAATTCCGTGATAGTCCAGTGCTGGCAAAATGGTAAGTATCTCCTTACAGGCAGGAATGGACAAACAAAACAATTGGAGATTACCAGTATACCTGTTCCTTTAGAAATCAAAGGAGATTGGAGGGTGCAGTTTGATCCTGAATGGGGTGCCCCGGCAGAAATTATCATGCCGGAACTTATTTCCTGGACAGATCATGGCAACGAAGGTGTTAAGTATTATTCAGGTCAAGGTGTTTATAATAAGACAATTAATGTGCCTGGAGACTGGTTAGGACCAGGTAAGGGAATATGCATGGATCTTGGTGATGTACGTGAAGTGGCTGAAATTTATGTTAATGGTAAATCAGCTGGAGTCTTGTGGAAGCCTCCTTTCAGGGTTGATATTACATCATTGCTTAAACCCGGGGCCAATGATCTTGGGATCGAAGTGATGAACCTGTGGATAAATCGTCTGACAGGCGATATGGACCTGCCGGATGATGAGAAATTTACCAGGACAAATATTAGGTCTGACGGAGGAAGCTGGTTGGCAAATTGGGCAGACTGGGATGTGCAACCGGCCGGTCTGCTTGGCCCCGTCAGATTATTACCTTCAGTGCAGGTATCAGTCAAAACCAGGAATAGGAGCAGCTTATAAGACTATGAATAATTATAGAATTTATGAAATCAGTAAACAAAAAATATTATTTAAGAGTGAAACCCAGGCCAAAGAAACCAATCAGAGGGATTTTAATAGTGCTTTCAATATTTATTGCCTGTCTTTGTTCGTGTACTGGATCGGATAAAGCACAGGGGAAAGATGATAATGAGCTTATAGGGAACAGGTTCTTTACACTCAGTACAGTAGTTAGAGTGAGGCAGATTGAGGTTACAAGGGATATAGCGTTTGGCCCTGATGAGTCGAGTGTTCATACTCCGGCTGAAGCCCGGATATTCAGGGAAACAATTGAAAGAGTGTGGCCCGGTGCCAGGATTACATGGGCATTCAGCTGGCTGGCATTAAAAGATAAAAGGCCAAATTATAAAGAATTAAAAGAACTGGTTGTTTCTTATCATAAGAAATATGGTGATGAGATTACATTTATCCCCGGAGCCTATTTTGCCAATATGTATAATACACGTGAGCAGGTTAACCTGGATTTGCATGAAGGGTTACAGATGGTTTCGGATATGGTTGGAGACGGATACCGGCCGTTGAGCGTAATTGCCGGATTCCTGTCAGCTGAGAACCTGAGGTATCTTGCAGAGGAAGAGGGGATCCATGTCTGCCAGGGAAATATCTGGAGCCAGTATGCAATAGACAACGGGGATGGTGAAGGTTCTATTTCATACCCTTATTACCCGTCGCTGGAGCATTTCTGTAAACCCGCACAGGGGAAAGAGGACTTCATTGATTGCGTTAACCTTGACGGTTGGACAGTTGATTTTGTAAATGCAACATATCCAGGCGCCAGGTTTATTGATGGAGAACGATGTGGGAGCAGACAGGGAGTGGGACCTATTGAAACCGTTATAAGACTGGGAACTAAAAGAGGAACCAGAGAGCAGCTTGCGTGTACATCTGCTCATTTCGATAAAGGATTTGAGCTTAATGGTTTTGCCTGGATAACCTGTATCTGGGAGTTAAGTCTTGTGGAAGCCCGTAAGATCTACGGTTACCATGGAAGAAATGGAATGGAGGGCATGGAGATATGGCTTAGCGAAATGCGTAAACGCTGGCCCGATGCAAAGTTAATTACCCAGGGAGAATTTGGAATGTTATGGAGAGAACATTACAAAAACAATGATGATCTTAACTACCGCTTTGTACAAAGAGGATCAGGTGTTTGTGGTTCTGAAGCACAACTGGAAGTCAGGTGGTTTATGAATAAGGATTTCAGGCTGGGATTTCAGAGAAACTGGCAGAAAGACACTCCGGGAAAAGTTATTGATTTTACCCGTTATGACATAAAAGCACAGGAACCGGCAGATCCAGAGCCCGGGCAGCATAGCCGTAACTGGAGCCTCATGAACAGGCTTAACCAGAAAGGCACACGGCCTCAGGATAAACCAATCGATTTTGATGAATTAAATGCTGAAGAAAAGGCCTTAATTAAAAGTTGGTACCCGGAGTTGATAAATTATAAGTAAAAAGTAAAAAGTAAAAAG
>DOZA01000408.1 GCA_003518245.1 Bacteroidales bacterium
AAGAATCCAGAATAGTTTGAACCTGTATTCAGCATTAAATTCAAGCTTTATATCGGCCGTCATATTAAAGAATGAAGAATCAACTGGAGTATAAGAGCCAGGTCCGAGGGAGCGTACATTCCATGCCCTGATACTGTTAGCTCCACCACTGAAGTATTGCTTCTCAAAAGGCACTGCTTTTGAATTTCCATATGGGATACCCACACCGATAAAAGCCCTGTAAACTACTGAACTTACCTCGTTCAGCTTCCGATTATATCTCATGTCTACATCTGCTCTTGCATATTGAGCAAAGGGCTGACCGAAAACCTGGTAGCTACCTCCTTCAACTGTATCTGCTCCTGCAACCATATAGCCCAGTGACATAAGATTACCGGCCAGTTCACCCGTAAGCTTGATAAACCAGTAATCCCTTGATTTCTTAATATTCTGATTATTG
The DNA here is from genome assembly GCA_003518245.1 of Bacteroidales bacterium. Classification (GTDB taxonomy): domain Bacteria; phylum Bacteroidota; class Bacteroidia; order Bacteroidales; family VadinHA17; genus UBA9300. The sequence goes on from DOZA01000408.1 coordinate 440, forward strand.
AAAACATAGATGTAATTCCCGCCAAGAATAAAAACATCTTTATAACTGTATGCCAGGTATGATGACGTATCTATACTCATCTCAAAATGCGGATCAATAAAAGGCAGTTTAACCACGTTTAACTGAAGAGGATAAACTGAATGTTGTATAAAACGATTCCCACGCCAGTTATATCCAAATGAAGCATTGGCTACAGTACGTGTATATACTGGCATTTTTTGATAGTTATATGCAGCAGTAATAACTGTCTTGGGATTATATTTCTTTATAAAGCTCTCCTTTTCAAGGAAGGGTAACATAAACCTTGGCAGGGTGAGGCTGGTTTCAAAACCGTATTCCTGTGTGCTGCGTGAGCCTGATATTTGTTCCGACAGGGTTTCATAAGCTCCCTTAAGTTTAATATTAAGTCTTTCAGCTCCCCTAAATAAATTCTTATGCTGGTAAACAAAATTAACTGCGCCCCCAAGATTACCTGCTGAATTTGTCCCTTCCAGTTCTACTCTGAATTCCTGCTGGGTGACGGGTGTGAGCCTTATTATACAATTAAGTGGAAGTTCATCACTCTGCCAGCCATCGAAAAATCCAGGCTTGGAGTATCTAATATTTACCAGCCTGAAAGACTGTAATGAATTCAGGTGATCCTGACTACGTTCCATATTGGTTACCTGGAAAAGATCGCCAGGTTTAATATATAATGACTGGGTTATAACATTGGGCTTGACTACATGCCTTCCTTTATCCGTGATGAAATAATAACCATTCAAGAATATTGTATCCTGCCTTTGCAGGTAATCATCACCTTCATCAAGTGATTTCTTTGGATCCCAGCTTGTGTAGATATATACATTATTAATCCTGTACCTTTTATGCTCCGACTCAATAATACTTTTACCAGAATTATAATCAAGAAATTTTCTTGCCTCGTAGAATATATCAACCTGTCTATTGCCTAGTGTGCTGTCAACTTCAAAATAAATATGATCGCGGGAGAAACTGTAAAAGCCCATATCTTTAATAAACCTTTCAAGTCTGATTCTTTCCTTCTGGAGTATGTCTACATCATATTTCTCTCCATTCTTTATCAGACAGTTAATTGTGTCCATAAAGAATAAACTTCTTACGTTCTCGTCTCTAATATCATATTTTACCCTTCTTATCCTGTAGGGATTCCTGGCACTTACATTATAAACTATGCTGGTTTTTTGCTTATTAGAAGAAACATCAGCATCTACATCAGCATTAAAATAACCTTTTGAGAACAGATAGTTTTCCAGTTGTTCAGATGATTTGCTTGCAGCAAATGCATCAAAGATGACAGGTTCCTCACCTATATTCCTGAGCCATCCATGAGGCCACCCGGTTTTTTCTATATTAGACAGATTATACAGGCCAAGGTGAAAACGTGCCCCAAATATCTTTTTGTTGGGCTCCTGTTTTATATACGGTTTAAGATCAGATTTCTTAATACCGTAATTGTCAATATTTATCACAGATTTATCAAGCAGGGTATTTTCATCAGGAACATATTTAGTAGGATTACACGAATAAAAAACTATTACTGCCAGCAATAAAAACAGTGGTTTTAATATATACGGGTTTTTATATAAAGTAAAATATTCCAACATTTGTATAAACTAATCGCAAATATATCAAATAAATATTCACTTTCATTCAAATATAATTCACCATAGAATCATGCTCAGCTCATCAAATATAAAACTCATTAATTCATTACGATACAAGAAGTACCGTGACAGGTATAATCTTTTTGTAATAGAAGGTGATAAACTGGTGAATGAATTTCTTGAAAGCGAAAAGCATGTTAAATTGCTGCTGGCCACCTCTGAATGGATAGAAAAAACAGACAGGAAGCTGTTATCATCAGCTGAAGAAATAATTATGCTAAATGATCGGGAGATTAAAAAAATTAGCCAGCTCAAGACACCTCAGAATACACTTGCCCTTGTAAATATTGAAAAGCACAATCTCGAATTATTGGCATTAAGCGTTAAATTAAACATCGGCCTTGAAAACATCCAGGACCCTGGCAACCTGGGTACAATAATTCGTGTTGCAGCCTGGTTTGGTATTGATACGATAATTTGCAGCAATGAAACTGTAGATGTGTACAATCCCAAAACTATACAGGCTTCGATGGGTGCTATATTACATGTTAAGGTGTTTTACACCAACATGCTTAATTTCCTAAACGACATATCAAAGATTGAAATGCCTGTATTTGCTGCTACGCTTGATGGTGTTCCAATACAAGAAATTACAAAAACCGATCATGGCCTTTTGCTATTTGGTAACGAATCAAAAGGCTTATCAGCTAATTTCATAACCCATGCTACTCATAAAATAAAGATCCCTGCTTATGGGCAGGTATTACCTGGAATTGAATCCCTTAATGTTGCGATGTCAGCAGCTATAATTTGCAATGAATTCAGAAGGGATATGAAGTAATACCTGTATCTGCCTACTCAAAATGAAAAGCAATCACCCAAATCTGTGATTTAAGCTTCCCTATTGCATTGACATATTGTGGATATCCAGGCGCAGGTTCCCTCACAAGAACATCCCTGAGCCCGTTTGACATTTTTATTTCAATAGCCAGCTTAAAATAAGGAAGATAAAAATCAAGACCGGCCCCTATCTCATAATAAAGATCTGATCTCTTTAACCGGAGATATACATCCTTATCATCATCATACTCTTTCCTCCCTGCCAGATCATGCCTGAAATTTAACCCCCCTACAAGATAAGGCCTGACATTATTTAAACGCGATCCTTTATATTTTAATAACAGGGGAAACTCGAGAAAAGATGATTCCACAATCTGTTTTTCATCATATATTACCGCCGAATTATAATAATTCAACTTCCTCTGACCAAAAGAAACACCAGGCAAAAACCTTAGATCCCAATAGTCAGCGGGATGATAATCAATAACTATCTGAATATTTATACCTGGACTGAGCAATGCTACTTCAGGATATAATGAATCAACCACATAATAATCCTGGTTGGGGGTAATCCTGAAGTCCATGCTGTTGAACCCAATGCTGAATCCAAAATGAACAGGTTTCTCATCATACCATGACTTGTTCATAGGTTTCTTTTTCTGAGCCGATGCAGGTATTCCCAAGAAAAAAATCGTGATTATAATTATAATCCCGTATGTTCTGCTCAGATTCTTCAAGTCGATAATATTATCTATTTAATATAGTTAACTGATAAACCTTTATAATATTGCATTACCTGCATCCTGAGTATATTGTTGCAACACCACCTGTCATTCTTCTCTGCTTCAATTCTCTGAAACCTATATTGTCCATCATTTCTAAAAAAGCTTCTCCCTCAGGAAATATTGAAACTGAATCTGGAAGGTAATTATATGCTGACTTCTCTTTTGAGAACAGTGCACCGAAAAATGGTAAAATTTTATGAAAATAAAAACCATATATATACTTAAAAGGGAATTTATCAGGTTTTGAAAATTCAAGAATCATAATTACTCCTCCTTTTCGAAGCACACGATACATTTCAGCCAGTCCTCTCTCCGGATCCTCAAAATTACGTATACCAAAGGAACCCATTACAACGTCATATGATAAATCATCAAATGGTAAGGCTTCTGAATCACCAATCATCAGTTCGATCTTCTTATTCAGTTTTCTCCTGTAAAGCTTCTTCCTGCCTTCTTCCAGCATTCTCTGTGAAATATCAACTGCAGTAACCATATCCGGTTTCAGACGTAGAGATTGAATAGCAAGGTCACAGGTTCCTGTTGCAAGGTCCAGGATTTTTTGAGGATTAATCCTTTTTGCGATTTCCTTAATCGCTTTTTTTCTCCACTGTAGATCCGTACCAAAAGAAAGGAAATGATTGAGAAAATCATACCTCCAGGCAATACTGTCAAACATTATTCGTACTTCCTCTTTCTTCCGCATCAGGAACTTTTTAAGAACTGCAAATATATAATTTAAAATATGAGACGCTCAAAACTTTTATTTAAATATGGAATAATAGTAATTACTGAACATACATTTTATTAGCTGGCTAAAGATGATTATTTTTGTGTGAATTTTTTAAAATATTAACCAGTATGAATAAAATAACCTTGATAACCGGTGCTACTTCAGGCATAGGACTGGCAACAGCAAGGAAACTTGCAAATCATAACTTCGATTTAATCATTACAGGACGAAGAAAGGAAAGACTTGAGAATCTTGCTGAAGAACTGCAGAAGAACAATAAAAACATAAGGGTACTGACACTTAATTTTGATGTCAGATCACTGAGTGAAGTGGTCGAAAACCTTGGAAACCTGGACAACGACTGGCAGGATATTGATATTCTTGTAAATAATGCAGGCCTGGCAGTTGGTCTTAATCATATTGATGAAGGAATAATTGATGACTGGGAACGTATGATTGATACCAATATAAAAGGTCTCCTTTATGTTACCAGGGTTGTCAGTCCCGGAATGGTAAAAAGAGGGAAAGGACATATCCTTAATGTAGCCAGCATAGCAGGCAAAGAAATATACGAAAACGGGAACGTGTATTGCGCTACTAAACATGCTGCTGATGCTCTTTCCAGATCGATGCGTGTCGACCTTGTTAAGCATGGCATAAAGGTAAGCAATATTGCTCCCGGGCTTGTAAAAACAGAGTTTTCCGATGTACGTTTCAAGGGTGACAGGGAAAAAGCAGAAGTTCCCTATAAAGGAATGAAACCACTGACAGGTGATGATATAGCTGATGTTATATATTATTGCATTAGCCTGCCAGCACATGTTAATATTGATGATGTGCTTATTATGCCTACAGCACAGGCAACATCAACAATAGTAAACAGAAGTTGATTTAACATAACTCTTCAATAATTTTAAATTTATGTACAGCCATTCTTACCTGAGCGGTGTAATAACCGCAGTATTTCAAAAAATGGGTTGCAACAGAGATGATGCCAATACCGTTGCTGATATTTTACTCAGGGCCGAATTAAGAAATATCCCATCTCATGGTGTGCTCAGGATTAAAGATTATCACTTGCTCTGGAAGGAAGGAAGGATTAATTCTTCACCTGATATACAGGTAATACACGAAACACCTGGAACAGCTGTTGTTGATGCTGATAATTCTTTTGGCATGATAGGAGCAAAACGATCAATGGAAATAGCTATTGAAAAAGCTGCCGGTACAGGAACCGGATGGGTAGCTACCCGTAACTCAAACCATTTCGGCATAGCAGGATACTATGCTATGATGGCTCTGGAACATGATATGATCGGCTTTTGTGTAACAAACGCTAATCCTTCGGTAGCACCTACCTTTTCAGTTGAAAGATTACTGGGTACAAACCCGGTTTCTTTTGCCGTTCCTGCAAGTAAAGAACCTGATTTTGTCGCTGATTTTGCTACCACACCTATTGCCAGGGGAAAAATATCAGTGGCTGAGAAGAAAGAAGAAATGTTACCTTCAGGATTTGTCCAGGATGATAAGGGTTACCCCAGTGAAGACCCATCTATTCTTAGAAGAGGAGGAGCAATACTCCCCCTGGGTGGTGACAGGCTGCACGGATCTCATAAAGGGTTCTGCATGAGCTCAATAGTTGATATATTATCAGGTGTTATAAGTGGAGCTAATTTTGGCCCGTTCGTTCCGCCTGTAGTTGCATACCTTCCAAGAAAAGATAAACAGGTAGGTAAAGGAACAGGACATTTTTTTGGTGCTATGAGAATAGATGCATTTATGCCGGCTGATGAATTCAGGGAAAGGATGGATAATTGGATCAGATCATTCAGGGCAGGCAAAACCGTGGAGAATCAGGAAAAAATAATAATACCTGGCGACCCCGAAAGAGAAGCTGAAGAGAGAATAATGAGAGAAGGTATAAAACTGGTGCCAGCTGTACAGAATGATCTGAAAGCTGTTGCCGATGAACTGGGTGTTGAATTTGAATAAATCAAAAAAAGTGATAAAAATGCTTAATTACCTAAATAATCGCAAAACCATTAGAAAATATACCAAAGAAGATATTGACCAGAACCTTCTGAATGAAATGATTACTGCAGCCTGCCAGGCATCAACTACAGGTAATATGCAGGTTTACAGCATCATTGAAACGCGTGACCAAAAGATGAAAGAAAAGCTGGCACCCTGCCATTTTAATCAGTCAATGGTCACAGAAGCTCCTGTTGTACTTACATTTTGCGCCGACTTTAACCGTTTTAATAAATGGTGCAGGCAACGAAGGGCTGAACCCGGTTTTGATAACTTCCTTTCGTTTATGACTGCTGCTATTGATGCCATTATTGCCGCCCAGACCCTCTGCGTTGCAGCTGAAGCAAAAGGACTTGGTATCTGTTACCTTGGTACAACAACATATATGGCAGAGAAGATAATCGAGATACTTGAACTTCCAGAAAGTGTGGTGCCTGTCACAACAGTTACACTTGGCTGGCCTGCTGAAGATCCGGAACAGTTAGATCGATTACCTCTTAAAGCTGTTATGCACAGGGAAAAATACTGCAACTATTCAGAGCAGGAAATTGATATGTACTATTCTGAAAAAGAAGCTCGTGAAGACTCAAAACAATTCATCGAAGAAAATAAAAAGGAAACCCTTGCACAGGTTTTTACTGATATAAGATACAGAAAGGAAGACAACGAAACCTTCTCCAAACTTTTATTGAAAGTACTGAAGACTCAGGGGTATATGTAGCACAGATCCCCCTTAAAAAGAGGATTATGAGTATGCATTAACTGGATTCTGGATTCTGGATTCTGGGTTCTGGGTTCTGCGCTCACAGTTAAGAACCCGGATTAACGATTTAATAATTCAATGGTTGCTCGGTTCAACGGTTAAACAATCTAACAAAACTTCTCAAACCCCTCAACTTTAATTAAAACCTTTTCACATAGCTGTGACAATAAGGTAAAGTGCCCTTTTCAAAATAATAATCCTGATGATATTTCTCTGCTTCGTAAAACTCCCCTGCTTTTGTAAGCTCGGTTGCTATATCATACCCTTTCCCCTTCAATATATTAATAAGCTTCTGGGCCATATCCCTCTGGTAATCATTCATAAAAAAGATCCCCGAACGGTACTGATCACCGATGTCCGGACCCTGCCTGTTAACCTGAGTAGGATCATGTATTTCCAAAAATGTACGTACAATAGCTTCATATGATACCTTTTGCGGATCATAGACAACTTTTACTGCTTCAGCATGACCGGTCCGACCAGTACATACCTCCTTATATGAAGGATTTTTCACATGACCACCGGTATAGCCGGAGACAACTGATTTAACACCCTTCATTTTTTGCAGATAGTACTCAACACCCCAGAAACATCCACCTGCAAGTATTGCTGTCCCATACCTCCCTTTACCAAGGTCCTCGGGGACGAAATCAATAGAAACAGAATTCACGCAGTAACGCAGGTTCCTGGCTGTGAATCTTTCTCCTTCAAAAACATGACCCAGATGTGCTCCACAGTTTGAACTGACAATCTCAGTAGGTAAACCATCAGCATCAGGTACACTTTTTACAGATCCGGGAATTTCATCATCAAAGCTGGGCCATCCGTAGTGTGAGTCAAACTTATCATCCGAACTGAAAAGAGCCTGTCCGCATTTTTTACACAAATATGTTCCATCATCCTTAAGATTGGTATAATTACCCGTCCATGCTCTTTCAGTTCCTTTTTTTTCTATAACATATGTCTCAAATTCATTCAGTAAATTATACCTGTTATCTTCCTGCCCGCTTATTTTGTTCGTCATTGTTGCTAGTATTATGATAAATGTAATAGTATATAAAGCCTTCATCATTAACCTCATTGATTTCATTCTGTTATACAATTTTTATACCTGTTTTGTTCTATAGGTTTTTCAAATAATCACAAAAAAATCCCCTGGCAAAATTTAACCCTGTGATTCTACGTGTGCTCAGTGGTTAAACCTCAGAAAAACACTCATATCAATAACGTCGTGATTCTTAGTTTTCTTAGCGGTTAAAAAATCTTAGAATTCATAAAATTATAATACATCTATAAAAATCTAAATTTCATTTCACTGGTGTCCGGTAAAAAATATTTAGAAGGGGATGCCCCGTAGGGCAAAATCCCCATTCCTGGTTAATTTTGTATTTCACAACAAAAACAAAATAACCATGAGCAAATCT